>JBALXF010000182.1:0-6265 GCA_036961085.1 Psychromonas sp. | reverse complement strand
TTTGGTACCTTAGACAAAGCCGTTGATCAGGGGGCACATTGTCAGGGAAAACATCTTCTTATTGGTAATGGTTACCATGATGCTCAATATGAACGTGATGCAATTAACCTACTGATCAATAACGGTTGTGAAGCAATAGTCGTACACAGCAAAGCCCTAGATGACAGTGAACTAATTGCCTTGTCGGAAGAAGTACCGGGATTGGTATTAATAAATCGTTATATACCGGAACTAGCACATCGTTGCATCTATTTAGATAACCAAAAAGGATCTTACTTGATCACTGAGTATTTAATAAAAAATGGCCATCAACAGATAGCTTATATCTGCTCAGATCATAATATTGATGATGCTACACAACGTAAAATGGGCTTTATGGATGCACTGCAAAAGAGTCAGTTAACCTGCCCAGATGAATACTTTGAATACGCACAGCCAAATGAAAAAGGTGGTGAGCAGGCGATGAAAAGATTACTCGCCAAAGGATTACCGATAACAGCAGTAGTAGCCTACAACGACTCAATGGCCGCAGGCGCGCTATCTTATATGTTTGATAACAATATAAATGTACCGCAGGATATGTCGCTAGTGGGGTTTGATGATGCCTTGATTGCTCAGTATATAAGGCCAAAACTAACCACAATGAGCTATCCAATTCAAATAATGGCAGAACAAGCAACTCACCTCGCTCTGGCTTTAGCCAAAAAGGAAAAGATAGAACAAGGCAATGATCTCGCTTTTATACCCAAGTTAATAAGTCGAGATTCAGTGGCTGCTTTAATTACTACAAAATAACTTCTGAAAAATAATCTCTAAAAAACAAAAAGGGGCAATATGCCCCTTTGAATTTAATTACAAAGAACTATGTTCAAGTCGAACAGCCTTAGTTTTGGCTTTTCTGCACCGCTACGTAAACTTTCAATTTCTGACCTGGTTGAATATATTTGTTTTTACTTAGTTCATTCCAACGCACGATATCAGCTGTTTTAACATTAAATTTTTGCGCAATTAAGCCCAATGAATCCCCCGAGCGTACGTTATAAGTGACACGACGAGTGGTGCTAGCTTTATCAGCCTTTGAAGGAGCTTCCCAAATCGTCAATTTTTGTCCCAAACGTAATGTTTGTCTGGTACTCATCTTGTTCCATTTAGCAATATCTTGGCTGCTTACATTATAACGACGGCTAATATCCCAAAGATTATCGCCCGCGACTATGGTATGTGTCGTTTTAGTTTTTCCTTTGCTATTGGTATTGCTAGTCGTCGATGCTGTTTTCCAAATCGTCAACTTTTGCCCCAAACGTAATGTTTGTCTGGTACTCATTTTGTTCCACTTAGCAATATCTTGGCTTCTAACGTTATAACGACGGCTAATATCCCAAAGAGTATCACCCTCGACTATGGTGTGTGTCGCTTTGGTTTGCCCTTTGCTCTTAGTCGCTTGTTGACGCTCAAAACGTTGCGATTGGCTATATAAATATGCCTGTTGCTCTTTACTCGCAACTGGAATTAATAACGCCTGCCCGGTTTTGATAAATGAGCCATCTAGGTCATTGATCTGCTGTAAAACTTTGGTCGTAGTACTATTATTTCTAGCGATTACACTAAGGCTATCACCTGACTTAACTTTATAACGGCTCCAGCTGATGCGTTTACTCGGATCAGTACTCGCCAATTTAGCACTAAATTCCTCTGCAATTTTAGTCGGTACTAATAGTTTATGAGGGCCATCTGGTGACGTTGCCCAGTGATTAAAAGCAGGGTTAATTAACTGTATTTCAGCGACGGTTAAATCAGCTAATTCTGCAGCATAAGCCAAATCTAGTTGTGAATGAGTGTCAACATATGTAAGTACCTGCTCATTAGCAATGTAAGGTAACTCAATATTGTATTTTTCGTGATTACGTAGAATATCTACTAATGCTAATAGCTTTGGAACATAATCTTGTGTTTCACGAGGTAAGTTTAAGTTCCAGTAGTCGGTAGGTTTATTGTTATCTCTATTTGCTCTTACAGCTCGTTGTACTCGCCCTTCACCTGAATTATACGCAGCAAAGGCATATAACCAATCATCGCCTAAATAATCATGCAATATCTGCATATATTTTAAGGCTGCATCTGTTGATGCGTAGATGTCACGACGGCCGTCATACCACCAATCTTGTTTTAATCCAAAGCGGTCGCCAGTAACAGGCATGAATTGCCACAGGCCAGAGGCGTTGCTATGTGAATAAGCAAAGGGGTCAAAAGTACTTTCAACAACAGGTAATAAAGCTAATTCAAGAGGTAAACCTCTTTCTTCTATTTGCTCAACAATTAGGTGTAAAAAAGGTTCTGCGCGCTTAGAAACTTGTTTCAAATGATTTGGATGTCTTAAGAAATAATCACGTTGCTCTTTTACACGAGCGTTATCCGGTACTTCAAACTCAAAACCTTCGGCTAATTTCAGCCAAATATTATCGTAAGAACCCGGTAAGGCAGGATCATTATCTGTAATCAGATCGGAGTCTTTAGGAGGCAACAGATGAGATAAACCTTCTTCTTCAGGTTCAATCTCAGCAACTTGATCTGTTGAATTATTTTTGTCCTCGACATCTGTATTCAATGTAGTTTGACATGCTGTTACAAATAATAATAAAAAAAACGATAACAAAAATTTCATAAAAATTACCATGACTAAGAATAAGCGCCGTATTCTAGCTTAATTATTGTAATAATTCAGAGCAAATTAAAAACTGTCTTTATACTTACGCAGGGCTGTAAAACAGCTAAGAGGATCTATTAGTTGCTCACCTAAATGTGCTTGTAACTTATTAATAACACTACTTTCATGACAACGTAGGAATGGATTAATCGCTTTTTCAACAGCAATTGTTGATGGGATTGTCGGCACTCCTTGCTGACGTAACTGACTAACTTTTTGTATATATTTTAATAAATATTGATTTTTTGGCTCGATATGATGCGAAAAAATAAGATTATTTTGAGTATATTCATGTGCACAATATACTTTAGTCGCTTCTGGTAATTTTGCCAAACGCGATAATGAAGAGAACATTTGCTCATGGGTTCCTTCAAAAACACGACCACAACCACCTGAAAAAAGGGTATCTCCGCAGAATAATAACGCCTCGTTATAATATGCAAGGTGATCTAATGTATGACCAGGCACCTCCATTACATTCAAACAAAATGTATCGTTAAAGAAGTTAATTTGATCGCCATCTTTTACTAATTGGCTATCAGGAAAAATTTTATTTTTACTGTAAATTTCAACCTTTGTATCCGTCGCTTTTAACAAGCCTTCGACGCCATCAACATGATCATAATGATGATGAGTCAAAATAATTGCATCTAAAATTAATTGTTGTGACTCGATCATTTCAAGAACCGGTGCTGAGTCGCCCGGATCAACAATAATACAATGTTGACTTTGACTATCTTTAATTAGCCAAATATAGTTATCGTTGAATGCTTTTATTGTAAGTACGTTTGCCATACATGAATCCCTAATTAATTTGGAGTCGACTGACGGATGAAAACAGCCAAAACGTCACGAATTTTAACCCCAGTTGAAAATTGGCAACAACTGCCAAATGGTGAAGTATTACTTTATCAAACGCAGGAACGAATCAATCATTACCTACCTAGGTGCTTTGGCTATCATCTATTAAAACTAGGCCAACTAAGCTGCCAACTAAATACCAGTGACTCCACTATCGCACATCAAATGCGTTGTGCAAATGCAGGAGAGAATCTAGGTATAGAAGCCGATATCCATCAATTACCTTTTCAAGAATCGACTATCGATCTATGTATCCTTGCTCATGAATTAGATTTTTCAAGCGATCCTCATCAGCTATTACGTGAAATTGACCGCGTATTAACGTTAGATGGCTCATTAATAATAAGCGGTTACAATCCCATAAGTTTATTCGGTTTAAGTTCGGCTTTGCACCCTAAACATCCACAAACAGCACGCTTATTTTTACCCAGCAGAGTGATCGACTGGTTACATTTATTAGGCTATGAAATCCAGCAAAAACAACACTTTGATTTCATTTCACATAAAGCTTCTAGTAAATTTTCTTTTTGCGTTGAGAGTATAGGGCAACGCTATTTCCCGTATTTTTGTAGTGTTTACTTTATTATCGCGAAAAAGAAAACTACACCAATGACCCGAGTAAAATCATCTTTTAAATTTAAAACACAAATAAGAACCGGGCAAACTATCGCTACTCGTAACCTTAAACTTTAAGCTCGATACCCGTTACCAATCAAAATACATTTATCAGTCGCTAGCTCGGACATCAAGACAAGGCGTAACATGATGACAATGGTCAGCCCTTATCGAATGTTGCAACGACGTATTGGTTTTCGAGCTAGTGACCCATAGGGCAAGTCATGAGGCAAACATCTTGGTTGTTGTGAAGTTTCGATTTAACCCGTTAGATCTTCATCTTCACGCCTAGAATATATTCACCTCACGACTTGCTGATTTTTGCATCTTGAATGATAACGGGTATATAACCAACATCTTCTTGAGACGGTTTAGCTTCTGCCGCTTCTCTAGCAAGATCATCACAACGTTCATTTTCAGGGTGACCAGAGTGACCTTTCACCCAGTGCCATCTTACTGTGTGTTTCTCTTGTGCCGCATCTAATGCCTTCCATAGATCAACATTTTTAACCGGCGCTTTCGCTGCTGTTTTCCAGCCACGTTTTTTCCAGTTATGGATCCACTGAGTAATACCCTGTCGTACGTATTGACTATCGGTAGTCAAATCAACTTCACAAGGCTCTGTTAATGCTTCTAATCCTTTTACACAGGCAAGCATTTCCATTCGATTGTTGGTTGTTTGTGCATAACCATCAGATAATTCTCTACGGTGATCGTTAAAGATCATTACAGCACCATAACCGCCGGGGCCAGGATTCCCTAAACACGAACCATCGGTAAAAATTTGGATCTTTTTCATTATTTCAATCTCATCAATTAGTTAGGCTGTCCATAACTCCATGTTACCTGAAGATACTTTAGAGAAGCGTATTTGTTAATCATTGATTTTGTATCTCAAAGAATATAGGTATAAAGTAGTGCAATTATTTTGACTATAAATAGAGATCTTAATGAGCGCAAGAAAAGATATACGACAAGTCGTTTTAGATACAGAAACCACTGGTATGAATAAAGATGGCGTGGTTTATGTTGGCCACCGCATTATCGAGATAGGTTGTGTTGAAGTCATTAATCGTCGTTTAACTGGCCGTCATTATCATGTTTATGTAAGACCAGATCGAGAAGTCGATCCTGAAGCGATCACAGTTCATGGTATTACTGATGAGTTTCTGATCGATAAACCTGATTTTAGTGAAATTGCTGATGAATTTATTGAGTTTATATCAGGTGCAGAGCTTATCATCCATAACGCGCCCTTTGATGTTGGTTTTATGGATCAGGAGTTTCGTTTCTTAAATAAAAAAACCAAACCAACCGCAGAAATTTCAACCATCACTGATACTTTGGTGATGGCAAGAAAAATGTACCCGGGCAAACGTGCCAATCTAGATGCGTTATGTCGTGAGTTGGGTATTGATAATAAACACCGTGTTTTACATGGTGCATTATTAGATGCCGAGATACTAGCAGACGTTTATTTGTTAATGACCGGAGGACAAGCAAAACTTAATCTTTCAAATTCAGGTCAAAATTCAGATACGATAGGACGCCGATTGCGTAGTTCACAATCTCCATTAGCCATCATTCGTGCTAGTGAAGAAGAATTAGAGGCACATCAAACACGCTTAGACCTTATTGAAAAATCTAGTGCCTGCCTTTGGAGGCAAGAAAAAGAAAGTTAAGTTTATTAAACAAACTTAACTTTCTAAATAAGAATATCAGTCAAAAAACACTCATAGTGACGATAATATAGGCATTCAGTTAATTTAAGCAGAAATATTAGTGTTTTTTTGCCCTTACTTATTGACTCAGCAAAAGCAACTACGTATTATCTGCGCCTCAACGAAGTCACACATTGTGTGATGTTGATTTTGCTGGAGTGGTAGTTCAGTTGGTTAGAATACCGGCCTGTCACGCCGGGGGTCGCGGGTTCGAGTCCCGTCCACTCCGCCAATACTTATTTTAGAATAAATATTGGCGACTATTTCTAGCAAAATTAACATGTTGAAACTGATGATTATCACGTGGAGTGGTAGTTCAGTTGGTTAGAATACCGGCCTGTCACGCCGGGGGTCGCGGGTTCGA
>JBALXF010000181.1:0-6276 GCA_036961085.1 Psychromonas sp. | reverse complement strand
CTACAGGTTGTGTTAATACGCAAGTCGAAGAGCAAAAAACACAAATAAGCAACCTTGAAAGCGAACTTGTTGTTGCACAGACAACAAACCAACAAGCTCAAACCGAGTTAACTGAATTAAATAAAGAGTTAACCACAAGCACTGAAACAGTAGACAAATTAACAAAAGAACTTGATGCTAAAAATAAAGTCGTTGTTCCTGTAGCTGTGCCAAATAAAAACAAGTTTGATAATAAATCTATACTAGGACAAACCGAGTGGATTTATGTTTCTGCAGCAAAAAGCAATTTCAAAGCGCGAATTGACTCTGGCGCAACCACCTCTTCCATTAATGCCAGTGATATCGAGCGTTTTGAACGAGATGGCAAAAAATGGGTACGTTTTAATTTAGCTCATTCCGACAGTGAGCAAAAAGATATGATTGAAGCTAGAATTGTACGTGTTGCAAAAATCACACAATCAAGCACCCCTGATGAAGAAGTTGAACGCTTAGTAATTAAATTACATGTTCGCATTGGTGATGTTGCTCAGTCAACTGAGTTTACGTTAGCAGACCGAGTACGCATGGAATATCCTGTTTTGATTGGACGTTCATTTATGCAAGACATTGTTTTGGTTGATGTAAGTCAAGAGTATATCTACCCTAAATATAAAGAAAAAAATAAAGCAAAAAAATAAAGCTAACTAGCAAGGAATACAGATATGAAAGCAAGGATTTTCTTTTTCACTTTAGTAGCAAGTTTATTTATCGTTGGTATGGGGCAAACTATTCAGCGCCACATGACATTTGATATTCCTTGGTTTCCTGGTGAGACTCGTACGATATGGAATATTGATGCCAAAATTGATTTTGAAGCTCAAGGGAAGCCGGTTCTTGCTTCATTATCAACGCCGAGTCATCAAGCTGGTTTTACCCAAATCAGTCAAAATGCTTCATCGCCAGGATATGGACTTTCATTTGTAGAAGATGGCAATACACCTAAAGCTGAGTGGACTATTCGTGAAGCGGAAGGCAAACAAACACTTTATTACAATCTACAAGTGCTTGCAGACCCTAAAAGCCAAGATAGACAACACACAGAAATGCCTGCGATTATTGAAAAAGAATATAAAGCAGCAGGAACAGCTGCTGGTAAAGTAATCGTAGATAGTGCTTTTACTACCAGTGCAGATGCTTTTAGTTTTACCCGCGAAATTTTAAAAGCATTGAATGACGAAGAGCCTAGTCAAAGTGTCAGTTTATTATTAAATAATAAAGCTTCCAAAGCCGACATTTTAGTTGCCCTACTAAATAGCGCTGAAATACCAAGCCACAAAATTGGTGCGTTAAAATTAGAAGACGGACGTCGTCGTCAGCAATTACATACCTTAATTGAAGTTTTCCAAGAAACAGACGGTGAAATTGAATCACAGATTTTTGATGCAAACTCAGTTAATCCGATTGATCGAACAGACCTACTGCTTTGGGATCAAAGTGGTACTGCATTATTAGAGTTAAGGGGAGGAGAAAACTCTAGAGTTAGCTTTTCTATGATTCAACAGGATCAACCTGCGTTATCTGCAATAATGCAAAAAACAGAAAATGAACATTTGTTTAACTTTTCTATTCATAGTTTACCGGTGGAAGATCAGTCTCTTTTCAAAGGCATTCTAATGATCCCTTTAGGGGCATTAATTGTTGTAATGATGCGCGTCTTAGTCGGTCTTAAAACTTCTGGCACATTCATGCCAGTGTTAATCGCCATGGCATTTATTCAAACTAGCCTGCTCACAGGACTGGTTGGTTTTATTCTGTTAGTTGCAGTGGGACTGTTTATTCGTTCGTATCTTTCACATCTCAATTTACTACTCGTTTCTCGAATATCCACGGTTATTATTATGGTTATTCTGTTAATTGCAATGTTCGGTGTACTGTCATACAAACTAGGGCTTACGGAAGGTTTAAAAATCACTTTCTTCCCGATGATCATCCTATCTTGGACAATTGAACGTATGTCAGTGTTATGGGAAGAAGAAGGTGCTAAAGAAGTTATGGTACAAGGTGGAGGAAGCTTAATGGTTGCTGTACTTGCTTACTTCGCAATGAGCAATGAACTGACTCGTCACCTGATGTTTAACTTTATGGGATTACAGTTTGTAGTAATGGGATTAGTCCTATTGTTAGGTAGTTACACAGGTTACCGTCTATTAGAGCTACGCCGTTTTAAACCATTGGCAGATAAGGAATAAACTATGTTTTTTTCCAATCCGTTTAAGCTTAAAAGTAAAGGTATCTTAGGTATGAACAAGCGTAATAGTGGCTATATTGGCCGCTATAATCCGCGTAAATTGTACCCATTAGTAGATAACAAACTAAAAACCAAAATCATTGCTAGCGAAGCGAATGTAACCACACCTGCTTTATTAGGGGTTATCTCCATGCAGGCTGAAGTTAATGGTGTCGAAAGCTACATTAAAGACACACCAGGATTTGTTATCAAACCAGCAAAAGGCAGTGGTGGTAAAGGCATCCTAGTTATCACTAAAATAGAAAATGGTCGTTATTTTAAACCCAATGGTAGTGAAGAAAGCCTGTCAGAAATAAAACGTCATGTGACGGATATTCTTGCAGGTCTATTCAGTTTAGGCGGAAGCGCCGATGTTGCGGTTGTAGAGGGCTTAATCCAATTTGATGATGCATTTGAAGGCTTTAGCTTCGAAGGCGTTCCTGACGTACGAGTGATTGTATTTAAGGGCTTCCCTGTGATGGCTATGATGCGTCTTTCAACAGCTGCGTCAGATGGCAAAGCTAACTTACACCAAGGTGCGGTCGGTGTTGGTATTGATATTACTACGGGCAAAGCATTACATGCCGTACAGTTTGATATGCCTATCACAAATCACCCAGATACCGATAAAGAGCTTGCCTTATTAGAAGTTCCTAAATGGGATCGACTAATTTACTTGGCTTCTAGTTGTTATGAAATGTCAGGTATGGGCTATCTAGGTACGGATATGGTATTAGATCGCGAGTTTGGGCCGATGCTACTAGAGTTAAATGCTCGTCCCGGTTTAGCCATTCAAATCGCTAATGGTCAGGGTATCCTTCCTCGCTTGAAGTTGGTTGAATCACTTGGTGACGATCATGGCATGAGTGTTGAAGAGCGCATTGCTTTTTGTAAAAAGAACTTCTCTTTATAAGCTCATTTCACATAATCTCTGTCTAATAATTTTCTAAGGATCTGAATCCATCAGATCCTTTTTCATTTCTTTAATGTCAAAACCTAATTTTTGTAAACACCCTAAAAAGATAAACTACGAAAATCTCAAAAATAAAATCAATGAAAGCCGCAAATCAATCCGATATGTAAATTTTAATTCTAGTTCTAAACAAAGACGTTTCTAGGATAAATAGAAAGCATCAGTAGAGTCGTTGTATTAGATTATTAACCCAATGGTCTATCTACAACTTTGTGGCCGCATATTGCTGCGATAGACCCTTTATTAGGAATCATAACTGGTAGGCCAATTGCTCACATAGAAAATCTGTTTTTCAATTGAATAGGGAGACTTTAATGAAATATGCTTTCTTAGGAGTAGGGATTCTGTTTCTGCTAGGTTGTGATAGTTCAGCGAGTTTAGAAAATACGCCAATAAATGCAGAGACAACTAGCCAAGTACTAAAAGATTCTGCTATCACCGTGCAAATTACAAATTCTGAAACTATTTTAGAAGTACAAATAGGCTCTCGCCCAGCACTTTTGGTTGAACAACTGACAGAGGGAGAATTAAAAGACACATTAAGTGCTTGTATTAATGACATAAAGAAGTATCAAGTGAGTGATTTTTCTATTGCTCATCGAGGTGCACCATTAATGTATCCTGAACATACCCGCGAAAGCTACCTAGCTGCAGCCCGCATGGGAGCAGGTGTATTGGAGTGTGATGTTGCCTTTACTAAAGATGCTGAACTAGTTTGCCGTCACTCTCATGCAGATTTACATACCACCACTAACGTATTAGCACAG
This sequence comes from Psychromonas sp., assembly GCA_036961085.1. Classification (GTDB taxonomy): domain Bacteria; phylum Pseudomonadota; class Gammaproteobacteria; order Enterobacterales; family Psychromonadaceae; genus Psychromonas. Next base: position 2,270 of record JBALXF010000181.1, on the reverse strand, counting down.
CCAGAACTGGCGGCTAAATGTTCGTTGCCATTTACTCCAGCAGATACCGTTAACGACATATACGCTACTGCAGAATGTCGTACTTCAGATTTCACCTTAGCAGAATACAAGTCTCTAAAAGGTAAAATGGATACCAGTAATAAACACGCAACCACAGTTGAAAGCTATATGGCTGTTGTGCCAAAATTTGCTAGCGACCATTACATTGATAGTGGCACTTTGATGTCGCACAAAGAAAGCATCGCCTTGTTCAATAAGCTAGGGGTGAAAATGACTCCTGAGCTAAAAAAACCAGATGCTAAAGACTTAGCCACAGCTAACATGACTCAGCAGCAGTTTGCGCAAAAAATGATTAACGAGTATATCGAAGCCGATATTTCTCCTAGCGATGTTTATGTTCAGTCATTCTCTATTAAGGATGTGGAGTTCTGGATTGCCAATAACCCAGAGTTTGGTGAACAAGCGGTATACTTAATTTATTCGCAAGAAGGCATACCTAGCCCTTCAGAGATAGCGGCTAAAAACATTAATATTGTTGCTCCCATCTATACCTTATTGGTAGAACAAAAAAATGGCGTGATAGTCACTACCGATTATGCCAAACAGCTTAAAGATGAAGGTTTGAATTTAGTCACTTGGACTATTGAGCGCGGTTACACAGATTATCCAGAGCTTGAAGTTCTCAATGTACTGAAAAAAAATCTGGATTTGATCGGTGTATTCTCTGATTGGCCCGCCACGGTGACCTTCTTTGATAACTGCGTTAAATAAACGCCCTATTGAGTAAAAGTTTCCTCTAAGATGCTTAACAGCACCTTTTGGGGCTTTAATAGTACTTTTCTCTCATCATTGAACCATAGTGAAAAAATAATTTATTCACTAGCTTCTAAACGGGATTGCTGTGTTAACTAACTTGGAGTTAACCTATTTGGAGTTAGCAAAAATTCAGTCAGAAAATACTCTGTATTAGTGGTTTTTCTAATGTATGGGTGATTGTATTTATCGGCTACCTAGGAGCAGAGATGGTATTAGAACACGAGTTTGGGCCTATCCCACTAACGTTAACTACTGGCGTTAAATACCTGTCCCAGTAGCTATTAAAATAGTCAATGGTCTGAACGCTTGAAGTAAGTTGAATTAGTTGCTGACGATCATGGCATGAGTGTTGGAGAACGAATCGATTTTTCAAAAACAATTTCTCTTTACAAGCTAGTTTCAACATAATTTAGATATAAAAAAACCGAGATAATCTCGGTTTCTTATGTCTAACAACAAGTCATTTAACAATCTATTTTACAGTCGATAAGCTTATTATTTTACAATAGTTAAACTTGGGCGTTTACCAGGTTTAGTTTTTTCAGGTGCTTTTTCCGCTTCAGCAGGAGCATCATCCAAAGCTTGGTAAGCAGGCTCTTCAGGAAAGATAGTACCTGCACCATTTTCACGCGCGTAAATACCTTCAATAGCATATAAAGGTACATAAACTTGCATTGGTTGACCTGAGAATCGAGCATTAAATGATACTGCGTCATCATCCATAGAAAACTGCATCACAGATGCAGGTGCAATATTAAGCACGATTTTTCCATCTTCTACAAATTGCTGAGGTACTTCAACAGCAACTTGCGTCGCATCAACAATAATGTGAGGAGTGCATTCACTATCTACAATCCAATCATAAAATGCACGTAATAGATATGGGCGTTGAACCAGCATTGTAGTCATTAAATACCAACTCGGATTTCACGTTCAGTTTCAGTCATCGATGCTTGGAAAGATTCACGTTCAAAAACTTTAACCATGTATGATTTCAAACCAGTTACATTTGCATTACCGATTTCAATACCTAATTCAGGGAGACGCCATAACAATGGAGCCATGTAACAATCAATTAGAGTGAACTCTTCTGACATAAAGTAAGCAAAGTGATCAAATACTGGAGCAATCAATAAGATTGCATCACGTAGCTTGTTACGCGCTTTATCAGCTGCAGCCGCATCACCTGACATAATAATGTCAACTAAAGGATACCAATCGCCATCAACACGCTGCATCATTAAGCGACTTTTACCACGCTCAACTGGGTAAACAGGCATTAGTGGTGGATGAGGGAATCTTTCGTCTAAATATTCCATAATAATACGTGAGTTATATAAAACTAATTCACGATCAACTAAAGTAGGAACTGTGTTATATGGGTTTAGTTCTGGTAATTCAGCTGGCCAGTTTTCTTCATCAACATATGTAATTTCAACACTGACACCTTTCTC
>JBALXF010000180.1:0-6284 GCA_036961085.1 Psychromonas sp. | reverse complement strand
TAGCTAAATTTATCACGCCATCTTTAACGACGATTCATCAGGCAAAGTTTAATTTAGGGCGACAAGCCTTTGATACATTAATAGATAAAATTCAGAGTAAACGAGAAACCAATTTAGAGATCCAATTAGATCCTGTTTTAGTTGAGCGAGATAGTGTTAAAACTATGTGGTAGATCTAAGATATTATGTTGTGAAAAAGCCAGTTGTTATCACTTACAACTGGCTTTTGTATATTCTGATTACAATTAACAAGGTTTAGTCAATTTAACGTTGAAGTTATTAAATAGTTTGTTTTCCCATAATAATTTAACTCAGTTTTGTTAAATCACGTACTGCACCTTTATCTGCTGAGGTTGCCATTGAAGCGTAAACTTTTAGTGCCGTTGAAATATGGCGTTCACGGTTTACTGGTTTCCAACCATGGACATCCATTTTTACACGACGCTCGGCTAATACCTCTTCTGACACTTGTAAGTTCATTTCACGTGTTGGGATATTAATATCGATAATGTCACCATTCTCAATTAAACCAACAACACCACCTGCAGCTGCTTCTGGTGAAACATGACCAATTGATAAACCTGAAGTACCACCTGAGAATCGGCCATCAGTGATCAATGCACATTTTTTACCAAGTCCCATCGATTTTAAGTAACTTGTAGGATAAAGCATTTCTTGCATGCCAGGGCCACCTTGCGGGCCTTCGTAACGAATAACTACAACATCACCAGCGACGACCTTGCCACCTAAAATAGCTTCTACTGCATCATCTTGGCTTTCGTAAATTTTAGCGGGACCAGTAAAGGTTAAGTTATCATCATCAACGCCAGCAGTTTTAACAACAGCCCCGTCAACCGCCATATTACCAAACAATACCGCTAAACCACCTTCCGTACTGAAGGCATTTTCAATTGAACGGATACATCCGCTAACGCGGTCATTATCAACAGTATCCCAACGACAAGATTGGCTAAATGCTTGCACTGTGCGAATACCTGCCGGGCCAGCACGGTAAAAATCAATCACAGCTTGGTCTTTTGTTTGCATGATATCGTAATGTGCTAACTGCTCTTTCATGGTTGGGCTAAGAATAGTTGGAATATCGCTATGTAATAAACCAGCTCTATCTAGCTCACCTAAAATCGCCATTACACCACCGGCGCGATGCACATCTTCCATATGGTATTCGGGTGTAGAAGGAGCAACTTTACATAACTGAGGAACTCGGCGAGACATTTTATCCATATCGGCAACGGTAAAGTCGAGTTCAGCTTCTTGCGCGCAGGCTAATAGATGTAAGATAGTGTTAGTCGAGCCACCCATTGCGATATCTAAGGCCATTACGTTTTCGAAGGCTTTACGACATGCAATTGAACGTGGTAATACAGTGTAGTCATCTTCTTGATAGTGGCGTTTAGTGACCTCAACAATACGACGACCTGCGTCTAAAAACAGTTGCTCACGGTCTGAGTGAGTCGCTAACATTGAGCCGTTACCGGGTAATGATAACCCTAATGCTTCGGTTAAACAGTTCATTGAGTTGGCTGTGAACATACCTGAACATGAACCACAGGTAGGGCAAGCACTACGCTCAACTTTAGCAAGGTCTTCATCTGATACGTTTTTATCTGGTCCCATCACCATAGCATCAACTAAATCAAGCTTGATGATTTGATCTGAAAGTTTAGTTTTACCTGCTTCCATTGGCCCACCAGAAACCATGATCACAGGGATGTTTAAGCGTAACGCGGCCATTAACATTCCCGGTGTAATTTTGTCACAGTTCGAAATACACACGATTGCATCAGCACAATGTGCGTTAACCATATACTCAATAGAGTCTGCAATTAAATCACGAGAAGGTAGGCTATATAACATACCAGAGTGGCCCATAGCGATACCGTCATCAATGGCGATAGTATTAAATTCTTTAGCGATACCACCCGCTTTTTCGATTTCGCGAGCAACCAGTTGCCCCATGTCTTTTAAATGCACGTGACCGGGTACAAATTGCGTAAATGAGTTCGCGATAGCAATGATTGGTTTTCCGAAGTCATCATCTTTGACACCTGTTGCGCGCCAAAGCGCGCGGGCTCCAGCCATGTTACGGCCATGTGTTGATGTTTTCGAACGGTACTGAGGCATATTAATTTCCTTTGCTTTGCTAGCATTATTGTCGCTAGAGTTTTTAATTAGTGTCTTAAACATTGATGGCAACATTTCTGTAATACCATCAATTGTAATTATTTATTAGCATTTAGCGGGTTTATGCAAATGCTTGTTGGTTACTATTGTGCTCTAAAATAGTGACTTGGATAATTCCAAATGTTTTCTCAATTTGTTTACTCAACAAACTGACAGGACGATCACTAAAAACGTTTAAGGTGATATTAAGTATTTTTTGATCTTCATTAGATTCAGCAACAAACTTCTGAATTTTAAAGCCTCGATGACGAACAATACGTAAAATACGTTCAGGTAACTCCGGACTATTTTGAGCTTGTATTATTAATAAATGATTCAATTTAAACTCTCCATCATCTTGTCATTGGCTGCACCTGGTGGCACCAAAGGCCAGACATTTTCTTTCTCTGAAATTGACACATGTAATAGGTAAGGGCCATTACTTTCGAGCAAGCGGATTAAGGCATCTTGTATTTGGCTTTTTGCCACAATTGTTTCCCCTGGAATATCAAAAGCACTTGCTAGCGTAACAAAATCAGGGTTGTCGGTTAAAATGGTCTCACTATAACGGCCTTCAAAAAATAGTTGCTGCCATTGCCTAACCATACCTAAACGTTGATTATCAATCAGCAGGATTTTGACCGGTAGTTTTTTACGTTTAATCGTGCCCAACTCCTGCACATTCATCATAAACGATCCATCACCCGATACGGCAATTACTGTGTCTTCTGGTCTCGCCATTTGTGCGCCAATCGCCGCGGGAATACCAAAGCCCATTGTGCCGAGGCCTGAGCTAGTAATGTGGTTTTCTGGTCGGTTGACAAACATATGTTGTGCCACCCACATTTGGTGTTGCCCTACATCGCTGCAGACTACCGTGTTTTCTGGTTTCATTTTAGCCAGTTGACGAAGCAAAGCCGGAGCATAAATTGGCTCACCAGGGTGGTCATAACGAGGAGCAAATTTTTGCTTCATTGTTACAACTGTTTTTTGCCAAGCACTAATAAACGTCTCAACTTCAAGAGCGGGTAACACTTGCTTGAGGTCATCAGTCATAGCAATATTGGCTAAGCGTAATTTATCTATCTCGGCGGCATCAATATCAAGATGGATCACTTTGGCATGGCAGGCAAATTCATCGAGTTTACCTGTTACACGGTCATCAAAGCGAACACCCACTGCAATTAACAGATCGCATTGTTGAATAGCAAGGTTGGCGGCTTTGCTACCATGCATTCCGACCATCCCTAGATGGTATTCTGAGTCATGTTCAATGCTACCAATGCCTTTCAGAGTACAAACACTGGGGATAAAGGTATATTGAATAAAGCGACGTAATTCCAGCGTAGCTTTAGCCATGCCAACTCCTCCTCCGACATATAGCAGTGGTTTGCTGGCGGATTTGATCATCTCTTTTGCTGATTTTATTAAAGCCGGGTCAAGTGGTGGATTGGATGTTTCTACAGGTTTTAGCTGCTTTGCTAATAAAAATGCAGCCGACTGGCTAAGTTGAATATCTTTAGGAATATCGATAAGTACTGGACCTGGTCGTCCAGAAGTAGCAATAGTAAAGGCTTGTTCAATAATCGAGCCTAATTCTTCAGCATTTTGCACCATAAAGCTATGTTTGGTACATGCTAATGACAGACCAAGAACATCAACCTCTTGAAAGGCGTCGGTTCCAATTAATTCACTGGATACTTGGCCGGTAATTGCAACAATAGGTATTGAATCTAGTAACGCATCAGCGAGTCCTGTTACCAAGTTTGTTGCGCCTGGACCAGAAGTCGCAATACACACACCAACTTTACCTGTTGCACGTGAGTAGCCGATTGCCGCCATTGCAGCACCTTGTTCATGGCGACATAAAAGGTGGTCAACACCTCCATCATATAATGCGTCATATAAGGGCATAATTGCGCCGCCGGGATATCCGAATACTTGGGTTATATCATGTTGTTTTAATGCTTGGACGATAAAGTTAGCACCATTCATTATTTTATTCCTGAATTTAGTGAGTACTTATCGATTTTTTAAAGGGAAAAATAAAAATAAGTAGTTGGTATAATTTACAGCGTTTCTCTTTATAGCAAGAAATAGTCACTACCTCAACCATTGTCAGACTAGCAAGCTTGTTGGGTTAAGTAAGGAAAGCCTCTAGGGGCAATAAATACCTTGTACTTTTTGTTTTATTTCTTTAACTATTCAAAAACTTAATTGATATTGCCTATACTGAAAGCTCATCGTTTATAACAAGGATTAGTTATGGCGCTCGCAAGTTTATATTGTCGGGGAATCTTGGGTGTCGATGCCCCTGAGGTTTTAGTGGAAGTGCATTTAGGGACAGGTTTACCTAGTTTTTCTTTGGTTGGTTTGCCTGAAACGTCGGTAAAAGAAGCCAAAGAAAGAGTCCGTAGTGCTATTTTAAATAGTAATTTTAAATTCCCTAGCAAGAGAATAACTGTAAATTTAGCACCCGCTAATTTACCTAAAGAAGGAGGGCGCTTCGACCTTGCTATTGCCTTAGGTATTTTAGTTGCCTCAGAGCAAATCAAAGGCGATAGAATAAGTCAGTTTGAATGTTTCGCTGAATTAGCATTATCTGGCGATTTACGTGCAGTTGATGGCTTAATACCTTGTGCCTTAGCGGCAAAAAGGTTTTCTCGCAGTTTAATTATCTGTCCTGAAAACCAAAATGAAAGTGCCTTAACAGGTGTTGATGCTTTAGTTGCGACGAATTTAATTGAAGTATGCGCTTTTTTAAATGGACGGCAAGATTTACCGGCAGCAAAAGCTAAGCCCGCTATAAAGCCAACAGAGCATTTGGATATCAGTGACGTATTGGGTCAAGAGCAAGCCAAAAGGGTATTAGAAATAGCCGCTGTTGGTGGACATAATTTGCTACTTGTAGGTCCACCTGGCACAGGTAAAAGTATGTTAGCCGAACGTTTTATGACTTTGTTACCGCCATTAACTGAACAACATGCTTTGCAAACCGCCGCGATTTATTCTGTTTGTGGTAAACACCGGAATGATTGGTATCAGCCCCCTTATCGTTCACCGCATCATAGTGCATCAGCTGTGGCGCTAGTTGGAGGAGGAGGAAAACCCAAACCAGGCGAAATATCACTTTCCCATCACGGTGTATTATTTCTTGATGAATTAGCCGAATTTCCTCGTTCTGTATTAGACAGTCTGCGCCAACCTTTAGAAAGTAATAAAGTGACTATCTCGCGCGCAGCTAACCAAGTGACTTTCCCTGCTCAATTCCAATTAATAGCGGCAATGAACCCTAGCCCATGCGGGCATATTAGTGGTGAGTTAAGACGTAGTACACCGGACCAAGTATTACGTTATTTAGGACGTTTATCAGGGCCATTCTTAGATAGGTTTGCGTTATCTATTATGGTGCCTTTATTGCCTAAGGGAACATTAGCAATAGCGCAGACTAATCAAGCGAGTGACACTGTAAAAGGGGATACTAGTGAGCAGATTAGAAATAGAGTACTGCAGGCGAGGCAAAAACAGCAACAAAGACAGGGGAAGTTAAATCATGCGTTAAGCACGCAAGAGGTCATTTGTTTATGTCAGTTAAGTTTGGAAGATGCGCAGTTTTTAGAAGATGCTATTCATAAAATGGGATTATCCATTCGTGCTTGGCATAGTCTATTAAAAGTCGCACGTAGTATCGCTGATATGCAGGGAGAGAGTGCGGTGTTACGTGAGCACTTAACTGAATCTTTATCCTATCGCGCTATGGATAGGTTATTGAGGAGTGAGAACCAATAATGAAGGGGATTTGGTCAATGACAAATATTAAGTGTTCACTAATAGTGCTAGGGCCTGTTGATCTTTCGAGTTTATTTTTGCAACGATTTGTTGGCTATTTATACAAGGCTGAGCCTATGTCGTGTGGTTGTTCCACATAATCGGCGAAAACGCAGTAGAAATAGTCAACAAACGTTGCCCTTCGGGTTCACCTCAACACGTTATGCTTGCTCTATTTGACTTCGTCAAACAGTACGCAAGACAAAACTAAAAGCTGTTTTGCTTATTGTTGAGTGAAATTCGCTTAGATGACTAGGCCACATCTCACTCGC
>JBALXF010000017.1:0-16165 GCA_036961085.1 Psychromonas sp. | reverse complement strand
CGATCATTAATAGCACTGCTGCAATTGTTTGAATGAGTACAAAGGTTTGCGAGAAGATATTAAGGGCTAATTTTTTTATTTGTTGGGATACATAAACTTGTTGATCATCTAACCCTAATTCCATTGATAGCTGTTTTTCTTCTATTAACTGACCGGGCTTAAAATATATTGAAAAATTTCCACCAGCCCAGCCCGTTAAACTGTCCGACGCCACATTATGATCCACTATCGCCGAGTAACCGGGATAACCATACTGGTAATATATGCCATTAATATTACATTCATAATTACGCCCTTGTTGCTCTAATAACAAAGATTGACCAAGACTAATGGCTTGTTTTAACGCTAATTGCTCGTTGATATAACAAGCTGGTTGAGCATCATTAACTGCAGACTTTAAAAGTAAAGTATCTAGCTGCCGAGTAGACTCATAACTCGAAACTTTAACTGATTCATTAGTAACCTTTGCCCAAGTTCCTTGGCTAATGAAATAGGCTTCAACTTCATTTTGCTTATTAAGCCAGTTAGCAATCGTATTTTTTTGCCAAGGTTTATGACGAATAAATATATCCGCATTTAATTGTTGATCTAGATAGTTGATAAATGCACTTTCAAAACTATTCACCATTAATGCTGCAGAAGTGCTCGCAGTGATCGCTAAATAAAAAGCAGCGAGAGGAAGATATCGACGTATCACTTGTTTTCTAGCGTCTTTAAATAAGTAAGTAAGCCTAAAATAATTAATTGAATAACCCGCTAAAAAAATCAATAACTGTAAAAATATTGGTAAAAAAGCCACACTTGCCATTAATAAACAAGCATATTTAACCATGATTTGTAACCAATTATGATCTGGCCAAAATAAAAAGAGAAGCATCAAAAAGACAGATAACCACAGCAATTGCCAGCTTGGAAAACGTTCATTACGCTGTTTTGCTGATAACGCAATATTTTTAGTTGATATATGTTTAAACTGTTTAATCAATGCTAAGACAACCGCAATACCTGAAATGATAACGGCCCATAAAAAGTACAGCCACTGCCATTGAAAGTGCATGCTGCTATTTAATGAATACAACTGTTGTAAGGTTAAACCTAATAAAGGGAGAAGAAACGAAACAAGAATAACTGCAAAAAATACTCCCAACACACTCGCCGTAAAAACTAAGAATAGTGTCTCCACTAACAGAGCAATTTTAATCGATAATAATTGCACACCTAACAAGCGTAATTGAGCTGCAAGGTTAGCGCGTTTTTCCCATGCTTGGTTTCCGGCTTGAAAGGCAATAAACATACAGACTATAAAACCTAAAAGCGCTAACGCATTAAGGTTAAGGTGTAATGCATCGGCAAAACCCGATCTTTCTTCTATCGACCAAGGTTGAAAAAGAGTTAAGTGCTCAGGCAATGCAGCTTCAAGCGCAAATTTAGATTGCGCATTAAGTTCAGAAACAATTAAATAGCTATAATCACCTTCTTCAGGAAATAATTGCCAGGCTAAGGTCAAATCTAGTAGTGCAGAGTTTCCAAATTGATTCTCTTTTATAACGCCAAACGTAGTTAGTTGTTGTTCCGCTAATCGTATCTGACTCGCGCTAATATCCTTATTATCTAGATTCAGTGAATCGAGATAAGTTTGACTCAATAATACACGGTTAGCATTCATCTCTTGCTGTAAAATACTGATGGCTAACAAGTCTATGGCTTTAAAAGAGATTCGATTACCATTACTTAGTGTCTTACGAAACGCCAGAATTGGCTGTATTTGTGTAAAACCCTGTTTCCTTAAATATATATAATCCTGTTTTGTTAATTCTGCGCCTTGTTTAGCTACGATGTTGTAAGCAATGGGATTTTTCAGCAAGGAGTTTGCCTGCTTATATTCCTGTTTACTGGCATGGTTTAACATTAATATTGACAATAAAGTGCTGGTAGCAATCGCTAAACTGAGTATAAAACCAAGGTTTAATAAAGGCTGGCGCTTATATTCAGCTAGTTGACTCTTTAATACTAAAGACAACTCATTAAAAAATAAGTGACCGCCCCTTTTTCTGCTTGAGCGATTGATTTTTTTTGGGGGTTCTATTAATTCGCTCACGTTACCAAACTCAACTCACCACCCTCAAGTCGATAAACTTGATCCATTTTTTTAGCTACTTTGGCACTGTGCGTAACCATTAATAAAGCACTTTGATGAGATTTGACTAACTTAACCAATAACTCCACCACGCTAGCACTATTATTTTCATCAAGATTACCTGTTGGCTCATCGGCAAGTAAAAGTTGTGGCTGAACACTCAATGCACGTGCAATAGCGACTCGCTGCATCTCACCTCCAGAAAGCGTTGCAGGATATTTATGCAGTAACGAGTCAATATCTAACTGTTGAGTAAGTAATTGGCAAAGAGATGGGACATAGCGGCCTGCTAAACGTGCACTGAACTCAATATTATCCAGTACTGATAAACTAGAGAGTAAGTTATATTGTTGAAAAATAATAGCAAGATGGTTTTTCCTGAGGTCACTGAGAATTTTGTCTGTCGCACCTCGTAATTGCACCTCACCAAAAAAGATGTCTCCTTGCTGTATAGGTTCAAGCCCTGAAATCAAATTAAGCAGCGTAGTTTTGCCACTTCCACTATCCCCCATCAAGGCAATACATTGCCCAGCTTCTACCGCTAAGCAAATATTAGATAGTATCTGTCGTGAGTGTTTGCCATCCATTATTTGATGATTAAGATCTTTAATAGTTAAACACAAAACAACTCCTATAAATTTTATCTGGCTACTGTTCGGCCTAATATTATTAGCTAATGATTAAACAGGGCTAATAGCGACTGAAGCTAATCATCTCACCATTGATTACAAAGGGTTGCATAAAATACTGTAATAGCAAATGCGTTCAGCTATTTGTGGTTAAGCTCTATTAAATATTTAGTTAAAAATAGTATGAGCAATTTAAACTACACAATGAAAAACCTATAACACCCGATAAAACCCTTAAATATAATTACCCTTTTCGGCTTCACAATTTAACAAACATAATTGTCATTATTCGCCTAATATAGGTATATACCCATATTACCTCAAGATACTTTGTCAGGCACAAACCCGGTAGAACAAGGCAACTTGCACCAATCTACGTTGTTATAAAACATCGACTTAGAGTGACTAGGCTTCAATTTCATGCCTAGTATCTCGGACAATTTGCCTTGCTGACTTTGCATCTTGAAGTATCATGGGTATAAACAATCGCCAGTTATATTTGCTGCTAATTATTATCACTTCGAATAGCTAAGTGTAATAGATAAAAATCAAATAATGTCAGCTACTGAAAATATGGCAACGCTAGAATTATTTAATATCAGTCCACAGGGAGATTTTATGCCGGCACTTAAGGTTAATATGCCAAAAGGGTTCAAAGTTAATGACGTCAACATCCGTTGGATGAAAAACTACCTGATTCAAAAATCTCCTCTTATAAAGCAATTAACAGGTACAACAGAAGCCGCTATCAACAACCTCGATATGCAGCAATTTTATGATCTGTGTGTAATATTTGAAGAAACTGCAGATGGTCGCGAATTGAAATCAAAAATGTTCAAAGCATGGCGCAGTAAAAAATCGAGAGATAGTGATAATGGTAAAAAATTATTCACCTTCAACTTAGATATTAAAGCTGGTGTACAACTAAAAAAATTAGCAAAAAACAGCACGATTAATAGTACTGTTGAAGCACTGATCTTTAATACTTATCAATCACAACAAGTTATTAAACAGCAAAGTAAGATATTGGAAAGCAACCAAGTTGATTTAGACATGGACAGCAGCGACGTCTTTGAAGTGAAACAATTAGCCAATCAAGAAAAGTCAGTGTTAATTAGAAATATTCTAAAATTAAATAAACAGTTAAAACAATATGAGACGAAATTAAAACAACTAGAGCAAACTATTAAAGATTAAGATAACTAATTGAAATATAATAAGGCGATCTCAATTGATTGAATAACCCTATTAGCTGTAAATTTCAGGTAAAATAAATGCGTATCACTATCTTTAAAAAAATGTTTGTCTCTCTTTTATTAGTCAGTACCATAATGATGGTCGGCATGGCATTTCTTATTAATAATAGCTTTCAAACCGGGTTGCAAGATTATCTGAATGATAGTGAAAAAGAAAAGATGGCGATTCTTGCACTGCGAGTAAGTGCATATTACTCTGCCGAACATGGTTGGGATGAGTTCAAAAAACAAAAAAACTTATGGGTTAAAATACTCAAGCAAAGCGGTGAAAACCCACGTCCTAAAAACTTCAAACATGACGCGAGAGAAAGACGAAGTCAAAAAATATTCATGTCTATGAGTGCAAGATTGGACCTGACCGATCTAGAAGGTAATTCAATTTTAGCGCCTCCTAATGAGCCCTTCTTTCGTAGCAAGCATAAACCAACCTTTAAAATGCCAATCATCTCCGATGGAGAAACCGTTGGTTGGTTAACCATTATCCAACAAGATCAGTTACGCGGTCCATTAGCCGATGCTTTCTTTAAACAGCAGTTAGAAAATTTTTATTTAATTGCGGCAATCGCTGCATTATTTTCTTTTGTTATCGCAGCGCTACTTGTCAGACACTTACTGAAACCACTTAAAAGACTCCAGATATCAGCAAAATCATTAATTAGAGGTGATTTTCAATATCAAGTACAAGTCACAGGCAATGATGAATTAGCGGAGTTATCACAAGCATTTAATCGTTTGACCGATACCCTCAAAGCTCAAAAAAAATCACGGGAACAATGGCTTGCTGATATTTCCCATGAGTTACGTACCCCGATAGCAATACTACAGGGTGAAATAGAAGCAATAGAAGATGGTATTCGTCAGCCAGAGCCCAAATATATTCGTTCTTTACATGAACAAGTAGTAAATCTTAGCCGCCTAGTCAATGATCTCTATTTGTTATCCGTTAGTGATGCAGGCGCATTAATTGATACTTCACAGGCCATAAATTTAACCCAACTATTAGAAAACTCAGTCAGTCAAAACGAAGTGCGTTTACTTGAAAAAAACATCGAGCTTAATCGTTTCTACGATATGGATGAGCCCCTGCTAATTAATGCCGATATTAAATCTATGACTCAACTTGTGAATAATATATTCGAGAATAGTTATCGCTATACTGACCCCGAGGGCGCAATTAATTTATCAATAATACAAAAACATGAAGAAGTTAAGATCATATTTGAAGACACAGCACCTAGTGTACCTGATGATGCTTTAGATAAACTCTTCGAACGTTTATATCGTGCCGACAAATCTCGTAGCCGTGCCAGTGGAGGCTCTGGACTGGGGTTATCTATTTGCCAAAATATCGTTCATGCACACGATGGAGTGATCCAGGCTGAACACTCAGATTTAGGTGGTTTAAAAATCACGATTTCATTGCCTCGTAAGGACGTTTAGAAATGAATAAACAAACAAAAACTATATTAATTGTTGAAGATGAACCTGCATTAGCCAGTGTATTAAGCGAATATTTGCTACAAGTAGGATTTGATACACACATAATCAATAATGGCTCTGAAGTGATCGAATGGGTTAAGTCAAATGAACCGGAACTGATGATCCTTGATTTAATGCTACCACAACGTGATGGCTTAGATATCTATCGAGAATTACGCACTTTCACTCAATTACCTGTTGTTATGGCCACCGCAAGAGTGGATGAAATAGATCGTTTATTAGGCCTAGAATTAGGCGCAGATGATTATATTTGCAAGCCTTACAGTCCACGCGAAGTCGTGGCTAGGGTCAAAAATGTATTACGCCGCTCGGATGTCGTCAACGCCCCTGCTACCAATAGTTCTCCGCTTAATATTGATGAGCAAACTATGGTTGCTATGTTTCATGAACAGACTCTTTCTGTGACCCCTGCAGAGTTTCGTTTACTCAGTTATTTCAATAAACACCCGAAACAGGTATTTAGTCGAGATCAATTGATGCAACAAATTTATAAAGATAACAGGATAGTTACAGATAGAACTATCGACAGTCATATCAAAAATCTACGTAAAAAATTACAGGATGTGGCACCAGATAATGAGTGCATAAAGTCAATCTATGGCGTTGGTTATAAACTATCAATTTAGTGCTGTTATTCCATTAATTTAAAACGATAGCGGCTATTTCGTAATAGATAATCAGCACTAATAAACTGCTAACTAATAAACTTATTAATTAATAAACTTATAGTTAATAAACAAGTCAGGTAAGGATACAAATGTCGCAAACACTATATATTGGGGTAATGTCGGGCACTAGTTTAGATGGTGTTGATAGCGCATTAATCGGTTTTGAAGATAGCAATATTACTCTAATAGACCATGACTTTTTTGCCATGCCTAAAGACCTTAAACAAGACGTTCTCGATATGTGTATGGGGCAAGCAACAACATTAAAAAAAGTGGGCAAATTAGATCATAAATTAGGTCATTTATTTGCAGCCGCGGTTAAGCAATTATTAGCAAAAACTAATCACGCTGCTAAACAAATAACCGCAATAGGTAGCCACGGGCAGACAGTGTATCACCAACCAACCGGTGACTCTCCCTTTACCATGCAGATTGGCGATGCCAATATAATTGCAAGTGAAACAGGGATAACCACGATTGCTGACTTTCGCCGTAAAGATATGGCATTAGGTGGTCAGGGCGCCCCACTTGTTCCAGCTTTCCATAGCATTGTATTTCCGGTACAAGAATCGACTTGCGTTGTCTTAAATATTGGCGGCATTGCTAATATTTCGGTACTACGTAAAGACCAGCCTGTTATTGGCTATGATACCGGGCCAGGTAACATGTTAATGGATGCTTGGATTGAAAAACACTCAGGGAAAAAATACGATAAAGATGCTTCCTTTGCACTAACCGGAAAAGTGCATGATGGGCTATTAAAACTGTTATTAAGTGATCCCTATTTTTTACTTCCGGCTCCCAAAAGTACCGGGAGAGAACTGTTTAATTTACCTTGGTTAGAAACAAAATTAACACAAATTAACACACCAATATCAGCTCAAGATGTGCAAGCTACTTTGGCGCGATATACAGCCACCAGCATCGCCAATGAAGTTACAAAATACAGACAGGGCCCTAAACCTGAGCTATTACTTTGTGGAGGAGGAAGCCATAACCCTCTATTAGTTAGCACACTAAAAACATTATTAGCAGTATGGGACGTTAAGTTAACTAATGAAAAAGGCATCGACTGCGATTATATGGAAGCGATTGCTTTTGCTTGGTTAGCTCAGCGTAGAGTCAATAATTTACCGAGTAACTTACCCGATGTAACTGGGGCATCTAAATTGGCTTCACTTGGTGTTATCTACCCTGCAGATTAACTTAATAGAACGTTACAAATTAGGAATTATTTAATGAAAAATGAGTTACTTAACGATTTAGAACAACTTGTTTCCGAGGGGCGTAACCCCGATACAATGGATATAGATCTGTTATCTTCACAAGCACTAGTAGCGTGCATCAACAAACAAGACAAACAAGTTCCCCTTGCAGTTGAAAAAGTATTGCCAGAGATCGCCAAAGCAGTTGATGAAATAACCGCTGCATTTAAAAAAGGTGGACGTTTAATCTATATTGGCGCAGGCACAAGTGGACGATTAGGTGTGTTAGATGCCTCTGAATGTCCTCCTACTTTTGGTGTCAGTGATCAAATGGTGATTGGTATTATTGCAGGCGGTCCCAAAGCTATACTGAAAGCCGTTGAAGGTGCTGAAGATTCTCAACAATTAGCCATCGAAGATCTTAAGAACATCAATTTTAATAAAGATGACATATTAGTTGGCATTGCAGCAAGTGGGAGAACTCCTTATGTTATTGGTGCTCTTAAGTATGCGAAGAGTATTGCTGCGACTACCGTTGCTTTATCTTGCAACCCAGACTCTGTAATAGCAAGACTTGCAGATATCCAAATCAGCCCTGTTGTTGGCCCGGAAGCCTTGACCGGTTCAACACGCATGAAGTCCGGTACTGCACAGAAATTAGTCCTAAATATGCTGACTACAGCCAGTATGATCCGACTCGGTAAAAGCTATCAAAATTTGATGATTGATGTAAAAGCTAGCAATAAAAAATTAGTCGCTCGGGCTTTACGTATTGTGATGCAGGCAACTGACTGTGAAGAAGAAGAGGCATGCAATAAGCTCACTGAAAGTAATTATGATGTGAAACTGGCAATATTGATGGTTTTAACCGACCTTAATCTAGAACAGGCAAAACAACAGTTGATTAAAAAGGAAGGTTTTTTACGATTAGCGATTGAGCAAGATTAATAAATGAGACGTTAGATTGCTGAGCATTTTAAAGCAGCGATCTAACGTCTTAAATCAGTTATCCGGTTAGCTATTACTTATCTAAAAGATACTTGATTCTTGATTTCAGTAAATCCGTTGCAATTCTATTTTTACCACCGCGTGGCACGATAATATCTGCATATTGCTTAGAAGGATCAATAAACTGTAAAAACATAGGACGTACGGTTTTAGTATATTGCTCTAAAACTGATTCCATTGTTCTGCCACGCTCTTCCATATCACGCACTAAACGGCGTATAAAACAGATATCAAGTGGTGTATCAATAAAAATACTAGCATCTATTTGATCTCGAAGAGCAGGATCATTTAACAATAAAATACCTTCTAAAATAATGATTTTTTTCGGTGTTAATTGTCTGATTTCCTTAGTTCTCGTATGTTCTGTATAGCTATAAACAGGAATATCGACCGATTGATTTTCCTTTAACTTCATTAGATGCGAGCAAAGTAATTCATGATCAAAGGCTTTTGGATGGTCGTAGTTGGTTTTCATACGTACATCTAATGTTAGATGACTTTGATCTCGGTAATAAGAATCTTCTGATATAATACCTATCTGATCAGTGCCCAATTCATGACATAACTCTTCATAGATAGTATTGGCGATGAGGCTTTTACCTGATGCTGAGGCACCTGCAATTCCGATAACTACACAATGATTTAAATTCAACTTAATAACCTCTAATAATTTAGAAAACAAAATTTATCTATTATACGAGCAAAGCTGCATATTTATAGCGTTTTATTTGCTTTATAATTGTGTTTGTAGCTGTTCTACAAAATATGCTAGGCCATCTTGGTCCTGTTGGCTGAACCTATCTTCAATCGGACTATCAATATCTAATACTGCAGCCACTTGTCCTTGGATTTTAACAGGAACAACAATTTCAGAGCGACTCTCTGCATCACAGGCAATATGCCCAGGAAATTCATGCACATCGGCAATGCGTTGAATCGAATTTGTAGTGAAGGCTTTACCGCAAACACCTTTATCTAAAGGGATACGGATACAAGCTGGTTTACCTTGAAATGGGCCGAGTACTAACTGCTCATCTTTAAGCAGATAAAAACCAACCCAATTAATATTATTTAGGTTTAAATTCAGTAACGCACTAATGTTGGAGAGGTTTGCAATTAGATCCGCTTCACCTTCTATCAAAGCAAGGGCTTGTTGGCTTAATAATTTATAATCATTTAATGTCATGTATTTTCTTTTTTATTGTTGGGAAGTATTCATTTATTTTAATGTTAAACAATACGGTATTTATGGATAAATAATATCTTTAAATACCGTATTCATTAAATTTATTATACTTTTTCAACTTTTTTTTCGGCTCTCTCCTGGGAACTCGATGATTGTTCGCTAAGAACATCAGCTAATGTAGAGCGAGATAAATGCCCTTCGACTTCTCCCTCTTCATTCACTACCGCAAGCGGATGATCACTCTCTAAGGTTTCTGGAATAACCGCTTCTAATAACGCATCATTTTTTACCGCTGGTACATCTTCGATTAATTCTGCTGGAATAGACTTGTTGTAGTCGCTCTCTTCAACATTCTCTAACGTTTCTTGCGTGATCACACCTTGATAACCTTCTTTATTAATCACGTAACCATAATCATGTTTTGATTTACGCATTTGTGCAACAGCTTCACCAATATTTTCAGCTGATATACGACAAATTTGTGGCTGCATAACAGTTTCAACGGTAAGTGCTCTGGCTCTATTAACGTCTTTAACAAAGGCTTCCACGTAATCATCTGCTGGGTTTAATAAAATATCAACTGGCTCACCTTGCTGCACTAAAACACCATCACGTAAGATGGCGATTCTGTCACCAAGGCGTAATGCTTCGTCAAGATCATGAGTAATAAACACAATGGTTTTATGCAATTTATCTTGCAATTCGATCAATTGATCTTGCATCTCACTTCGAATCAAAGGATCAAGTGCAGAGAATGCTTCATCCATTAACAAGATATCTGCATCGGTACACAGTGCACGCGCTAAACCAACACGTTGCTGCTGACCTCCGGATAGCTGTCCAGGGTATTGATTTGCATAACCATCAAGGCCCACGGTTTCCAACCACTCTGTTCCGCGTTGTTCCCGTTCATTTTTATTGATTCCCTGCACTTGCAGTCCATAAACAATATTCTGTAACACGGTACGGTGCGGCATTAAACCAAAACGCTGAAATACCATTGACATTTTATTGCGGCGAAACTCTTGCAATTCTTTATCATTGAGTTTCATCACATCGCTACCAGCCACTTCAATTTCACCTGCAGTAGGTTCAATTAAACGATTAAAATGACGAATCAGTGTTGATTTCCCTGAGCCAGAGAGGCCCATAATCACGAAGATTTCACCCGGGTAGATATCTAAATTAATATCTGACAAGCCAACTGTATGGCCGGTTTCCGCTAAAATACTATCTTTTGATTTACCCGCTTTGACTTGCTCAAGTACCTTTTTATCATTCGGACCAAAGACTTTGTATAAATTCTTGATACGCATTAAAGGAACTTTATTTTCATTATTACTCATTTTAATTGCCTCCAAAATTTTGTAGGGTACGTTTAGCATAACTTTGGGAGATGCGATCAAAAATAATAGCCAGTGCAACAATTGCCAGACCATTCAACAAACCAAGTGTAAAGTATTGATTCGTGATTGATTGTAAAACGGGTTGTCCTAATCCTTTAACGCCAATCATTGAGGCTATAACCACCATTGCCAATGCCATCATGATGGTTTGGTTAATACCGGCCATTATATTGGGCATCGCCAAAGGCAGCTGCACACCAAATAACTTTTGTGTAGAGCTAGCACCATAGGCGGTGGCTGCTTCTAATACCTCTTTGTCAACAAGACGAATTCCTAAATTGGTTAAGCGAATCAATGGTGGAATAGCATAAATAACCACTGCAATCACACCGGGTATTTTACCAATACCTAGCAACATAACGACAGGTATTAGGTACACAAAGGCTGGCATGGTTTGCATAATATCGAGAACCGGGGTAACAATAGATTGGGCTCGGTTAGAGCGTGCCATGGAAATCCCAATTGGGATACCAAGTGCAATGGCCATCATAGTGGAAACTAAAATAATACTCATGGTACGCATGGTATTTTCCCACATACCGAAAAAACCAATTAAGAAAAAAGCGACGATCACACCTAGGGTAAGCTTCCAAGAACGGCTTGCCAGATAGGCAAAACCTGCGAGTACCGCAATAACAAGCCACCAAGGACTATTCAGTAATAATTTTTCAAACCAGATAAGGAAGCTGAGTAAGGGGTCAAAAAAGCCCTCTATGCTATCACCGTATTCACGCGAGAAACTGCGATAAGCGCCGTCCAGTGTTTTTCTAATATCTAATAATTGATGACGATCAAGCTGCGGTATTTCCGACAACCATGATTTGTCTGACATTTTATTTATTTCCTAATGTTAAAAAGCCCAGAGATTCTGGGCTTTAAATGATTAATTATAATTCTGACAATGCTTTCTTTATTTTCTTAGCTGTCGCTTGATCAACCCATTCCGACCAAGTATCTTCATAGTTTGTTAAAAAATGTTCGACCGTATATTCACCATCGGCTTGTTGATCTTCCATCCAAGCCAATAAAACATTCATTTGTTCATTACCAAACGAACGAGCAGCAAGATAACTCATTGCTTCAGGGGATCTTTTAGCAAAACTTTCAGTTACAACCGAATCAACCGCTGATGGCGGATACATGGTCGCTTTTGGTGTTAAACAATCAATTTGGGTAACACACTCTTTGAAATGTTGTTCATCAATACCTGAACCAAAATCAACCTTGACCATTTTGTATTTGCCTAATACTGAGGTGGGTGCCCAGTAATAACCAAACCACGCTTCTTCACGCTCATACGCTTTGGCGATTGAACCAGCAAGACCTGCGCCAGAGCCTGGATCTAACAACTCAAAACCTGAAGCTTCGAGATCCATCGCATTAAATAACTGACTAGTCGAAATTTGACAATTCCAACCAGCTGGACAGCCCATAAATGCAGATTTAGTTGGATCTTCAGGATGCTTGAATAATTTAGCATTAGCCTTAACGCCGGCAATAGTTGCTAGTGTAGGGTCTTTCTC
Organism: Psychromonas sp.; assembly: GCA_036961085.1. GTDB lineage: Bacteria > Pseudomonadota > Gammaproteobacteria > Enterobacterales > Psychromonadaceae > Psychromonas. Next base: position 3,647 of record JBALXF010000017.1, on the reverse strand, counting down.
TACCATATAGGCAGGTACCCAGAAGCCTTCTTCTCCACCATCAGAGAGTGTTTTACCTGCGTAACGAATACGCCCCTCTTCTACCCCTTTATCTAAGGCTTCTTTCATCGAGTTACTCCAAAACTCAGGAGCGATATCGGGCTGTCCCTTCTCAATCATAGAAGCACCGGTAGGCATAGTATCACCGGGAACAAGTTCAGCATCACAGTCAAAACCATGCTCTAGAATAAAACGATCGATATTGGCAATCAGGGTAGCAGAATTCCAATTCATATCTGCAATGGTGACTTTTCCACATTCACTCGCTGATGCATTTAGCGAAGCCGAAAGCAGTAATAGTGAAGTGACAATTTTTTTGCGCATTTTAATATCCTTATTAAAGTGGGTTCGTTCTGTTTAATTCTATGTTAATTACACGCTCAAGAATTACGCAGAGAGAAGTAAATGATAACATATTTGTATTTTAAAGTTTCTTAATTGATTTTTGGGGTTTTGTACCTCGTATGTAATTGCTGAATTAAAATTGATTAGCGCCAAGTTTAGTTACTTATTGTAGTTTAACTATGCAAAATCAACCTGTTTATCATTTTCCAGCTCACCTACGCAGCACCGTCAGTCAAAAAAACAAAGCTGCTAGCATTCAATAACGCTTCAAGTTTAGATAGTTTAAGTAGTTTAAGTAGTTTAAGTAGTTTAGAGATCATCTATTGTAAAATAGAAAATGCCCAGTCGAATCCTGGGCAGATGAGTTTTATAAATCAGCCAACGCTTGTTTGATTTTGATTTGGACATCAGGAGTAACCCACTCTGACCAGATACTTTCATAGTTGTTTAAGAAATACTCGGAAGCATATTCTCCATCCGCTTGTTGATCTTCCATCCATGCTAATAATATATTCATCTGTGCATTGGTGAACGAGCGAGCAGTGATATACTCTAAGCCCTTAACTGATTTTGTGGCGAAGTCTTCGGTTACGATACTGTGAACGTCTGCAGTAGGGTATTTAACCACTTTAGGATCGAAACAATCCGGATTAGCAATACACTCAAAAAAGTATTCATCATCAGCTTCAGCTTCTAAATCCACCTGAACCATTTTGTATTTACCTAGCACGGGTGTTGGTGCCCAATAGTAGCCAAACCAAGCTTGATTACGCTCATAAGCTTTAGCAATTGAAGCGGCAAGACCTGCACCTGAGCCTGGATCAATCAATTCAAAACCCGATTTATCTAACTCCATTGCTGTAAAAAGATGTTCTGCCGATAATTGACAATTCCAGCCAGATGGACAGCCCATTATCGCCGATTTTTCTGGGTCTTCAGGGTGTTTAAATAAGCTGGCATTGGCTTTAATTCCAGAAATAGTCGCTAACGAAGGATCTTTTTTAACCATATATTCCGGTACCCAAAAGCCTTGTTGTCCACCATCAGATAATGCGACGCCCGCAAAGCGGATACGCCCATCTGCAACACCTTTATCAAGTGATTCTTGAAAACTATTACTCCAAAATTCAGGGGCTATATCTGGCTGCCCTTTTTCAATCATTGAGGTGCCTGTTGGCATAGTATCGCCAGATACGAGATCGACTTCACAATCAAAGCCATTCTCAAGAATAAAGGCATCTACATGAGCGATTAAGCTAGCAGAATTCCAGTTCATATCTGCAATAGTCACCACACCACATTCATTTGCATTAACGCTAAACGAAGATGCAGTGAGTAATACGGTCGTTGCGAGAGTTTTGTACATATAAATATCCTTATCTATTTATCTTTTGTCGGATGATGATTATCGCAAAATTTCAGTCCGTTAATACAAATAACAACTTAAAATCAGAATGATCTAACAAAACACAACATTTGATTGGTTATATTTACAATTTTTTCATCTTACAGCTTGATATTTATTGACTTTTAATTGGCAGAAAAAATATTCAATGCATTGTATACTGCGCCGCAACAAAAATAGCCCTTGTGACTAAACTAACAATAGTAAACTGACAAGTGTTTATAATCACTTTGTTGAGTGTCTATTTTATAGTGACTAGCACAAGCTACACCTTATACAAAACTTATTACAATTCATTTACTAGGATGCATGAACCATGCTTTGGATTCAGTTACTAACCGTTTTACTGTTTATTTTTATCGGCGCTCGCTTGGGAGGCATTGGTATTGGCTATGCTGGCGGCGCAGGTGTCATTGCCTTATGTTTCCTCGGTATGGAAACCAGCATGGCGTTTATTCCGGTGGAAGTGATTTTAATCATTATGTCGGTAATTGCGGCAATCGCAGCCATGCAACGCGCTGGCGGAATGGAATATTTAGTACACCTGTCTGAGAAACTATTGCGAAAACACCCACAATATATAACCTTTTTAGCACCGGCTGTGACTTATTTCATGACCTTCCTTGCCGGAACAGGACATACTGCATTTTCAACTTTACCGGTCATTGCAGAAGTTGCTAAAGAGCAAGGTATTCGCCCATCTAAACCATTAAGTATTGCAGTTGTAGCCTCACAGATTGCTATTACAGCTTCACCTATATCAGCCGCAGTTGTTGCATTCGCTGCTATGTTAGAGCCAATGGGTGTAAGTTATTTACAGCTATTAACAGTTGCTATTTCATCTACTTTTATTGCCGTTTTTGTTGGCGCTATCGTGGCTAATTTTATGGGCGGGAATTTAGAAGATGACCCTGTTTATAAACAGCGCCTTGCTGAAGGTTTGATAAAAATGCGTGGTAAATCAAACTACGTACCCAATAAAGAAGCTAAAACATCGGTTTACATCTTTGTTGGCTCTATCGTATTAGTGGTATTTTACGCTATTTCGCTGTCAGTTTTTATCGACCAACCGCGCATCGGACGTAGTGAAGCTATCATGGCGATTATGCTAGCATCTGCAGCGCTAATCTCAGTAAGATGTAAAGTGCATTTGGCGGATGTAACACAGATGTCAACGTTCAGATCAGGTATGAGTGCGTGTATTTGTGTACTTGGTGTTGCTTGGTTAGGCTCTACATTTGTTAATGGTCATATTGATGAAATAAAAGAAGTTTCAAGTGTTGTTCTTCAGTCTCACCCTTGGATGCTAGCCATCATTTTATTTTTTGCATCTATGTTACTTTACTCTCAAGGTGCGACAACAGCAGCATTAATGCCTGCAGCATTAGCAATGGGTGTTTCTCCAGTGTCAGCAATTGCAGCCTTTGCAGCAGTAAGTGCATTGTTTGTCTTACCAACCTACCCGACATTACTTGCAGCGATTGAAATGGATGACACAGGCTCTACTCGTATTGGGAAGTATGTCTTTGATCACCCGTTTTTATTACCCGGCGTCGTCACAATTGCAACTTCTGTAACGGTTGCCTTTATGATTGCAAAAGTGGTTATTTAATTTAACTGCACTCGTCATAAAAATGGTATAGGTAAGTTTTAACTCTAAATAAATTGGGTTTTAATAAGAGCTAAAAAAAAGGCTTTTATCGGTTAAGATAAAAGCCTTTTTTAATTCTTGCTTACTTAATAGTCGTGATTAGTTTTCACGTGCTATTGCAGCATAATGCTCTAAATAACCAAAAGCAGTTAATAGTGCAGGCTCTTGGAATTTTTTAAGACCAACATCGCGCACATCAATTCTTAC
>JBALXF010000179.1:0-6308 GCA_036961085.1 Psychromonas sp. | reverse complement strand
TGCTCTGGACTAAGCCATTTATGATTAGTTCAAGGCGAAAAAGCGCAGTTTAGTGGTTTAAATGAGCATTTTTCAACACAGTTACCTTAAGATAACTGAAGCTTTAATTAAACTTATCTTAAATGGCAACGTCCTGAGTAGTTACAATTTATTTTCTATAAAGATATTGATCTAGGAGTCATGATGAAAGACATAAAAGTAGCGGTAGCAGTGATTGGTGGTGGAACAGCTGGACTTGCAGCTTATCGCGCTGCAAAAGAAAAGAATGATTCGGTGGTGTTAATCGAAGCTGGAAAATTTGGTACAACTTGTGCACGTGTCGGTTGTATGCCAAGTAAACTGTTAATCGCTGCTGCTGAAGCTGCCCATAGTGCTGCGCATACCAGCCCGTTTGGTGTATTTGTTGATGGCAATGTTAGAATCGATGGCCAAAAAGTCATGCAACGCATTCGCGATGAACGCGATCGTTTTGTTGGCTTTGTAGTCGAAGCAGTAGATGAATTACCCGCGGTCGATAAATTAATAGGTAAAGCGACTTTTATCAATGAAACCCAATTACAGATTGATGATCATACGATTGTAACGGCAGATAGTATTGTTATTGCAACAGGATCTCGCCCTGCATACCCAGCGGTATGGAACGACTTAGGCGATAAATTAATTATTAATGACGATCTGTTTGATTGGACAGATCTTCCTAAATCAGTTGCGGTTTTTGGTCCCGGCGTAATAGGGCTAGAGCTAGGGCAATCTCTACACCGTTTAGGCGTAGAAGTCTTGATGTTTGGCATGGGCGGGCAAGTCGGTCCTTTCACTGATCCACAAGTGATGGAATATGCTCAAAAAACATTTAGTGATGAGTTTTACCTTGATGCTGATGCAAAGGTTAGCAACATGGTGCGCAAAGGTGAGCAAGTTGAAATCACTTATATTGATAAAGCGGGCACTGAGCAAATCAAAAATGTGGAATATGTTTTGGCTGCAACAGGTCGTCGTGCAAATATTGATAACTTAGCGTTAGAAAATATCAGCATTGAAAGTGATCAAAGAGGTGTTCCAATTGCCGACCCCTTTACTATGCAGACATCTGTGCCTTCAATCTTTATCGCCGGAGATGCCAGTAACCAAATTCCATTACTCCATGAAGCGGCAGATCAAGGAAAAATAGCCGGTAGTAACGCAGGTGTTTATCCAAATATCCGTGCAGGCTTACGTCGTTCACCTATTGCAGCAGTATTTACCGATCCACAGTTAGCAATGGTAGGTTTGACGCATAAACAAGTATCTGAAAAATATACTGGTTGTAACTGTTTTGAAACGGGTACTGTGTCTTTTGAAAATCAAGGACGTAGCCGTGTTATGTTAAAAAACAAAGGTCTATTAAACCTTTACGGCGAACATGGTACCGGGCGTTTCTTAGGGGCTGAAATGATTGGTCCTCAAGCAGAGCATTTAGCACATTTGCTAGCATGGGCGCATCAAAATAGAATGACCATTTCACAGATGTTAGATATGCCATTTTACCATCCGGTAATTGAAGAGGGCTTGCGTACAGCATTACGTGATTTGAATTCGAAACTGAAACTAGGCTCTGAAATGCTTAACGAATGTATGGAGTGTGGCCCTGGCTGTTAGGTGCTAACTAGGTAACCGTAAGGTAAGATAATTACTGAATGTGCTTATGTAGATGACTCAGGTGATTTTTTGTAAAAAGCTTAAAGACACTACCACGCACACTTCAATCAACTGCGGAACTACGTTTCGGTTTGAGTTCATTTACAGAGGTGCTGCGCACTACACAGAGGAAAAATAATTATACTTAAATTATATTTTCTCTGTGTTTCTCTGTGTTTCTCTGTGGTTAGTACTTCTAATCTTTTGATTTTTTTGATGATTTAAACTCTTTCCATTTTCACCAGAGTTAAGTGCATAAGCATGTTACTGAATATACCCTGTATTTAGTGTTGCTGGTGGTCAATGCTGATTAGCCGCTTTATTTTTTTGATTGAACCAAAAATATCACTTCTACATTCATCTGCTTAAAAAAAACTTAAAATAAATATATTTATTTAGCAAATAAAATCAATGAGTTGTGTTTTATTGAGAACATTTAATCAAATGAAAGTCAAAAAGATATCAATATTGTTCATTTTTTGGTCTATTGTTTGTGGTCCATGCATTACTTAAAAGGAAGTTTGTTATGTCAAATAAAATCATTTATCGCGTGTTAGTTATTTCATCACTGTTCTTTTTTACTGTTATTAACCCTGCATATTCCGCAGGAGAAATAGAACAATCAACAAGTACGATGCAACAAGTGACTGAAAAAATTGATATTAATAAAGCCTCAATGGATCAATTGGCGAAGATAAGTGGGATAGGTGAGAAAAAAGCGCAAGCCATTATTGATTATCGAGAGGCGTATGGTGACTTTGTAAACCTGACTGAACTGGTTAAAGTAAAAGGAATCGGTGAAAGTACCCTGAAAAAAATCGAACCCTTTGTAACCCTATAAATCCGATATTCTCAAATGGAACCTTAACTTCGGTTAATCTCCCTCTACCTAAGTTATTTAGGTTCCATTTTTAGAGCTAAAGTAAGTATTAGAAGTTTTGTAATTGATGTGATTTCTATAAATAACTTAAAAACAGTGCAATAAAGATAACCATTCCAACATAGTTATTATCTAAAAATGCTTTAAAACAGGCTTTTTTATCGCGTGTTCTAATTTGTAGTTGTTGTCTACTAAATAAACCTGCAACGATTGGCAAAGAAACGAAGTAAATCCAACCTAGCTGTTCAACCCAACCTAATACAATCAATAAAACTAAGCTAGTCAGTTGCAATAAACCCACGATCAGCTTGTCATTATCCGCAAATAAAATAGCCGTTGATTTTACTCCAATTTTTAAATCATCATCTCTATCGACCATCGCATATAGCGTATCGTAGGCAATGGTCCAAATAATATTAATGATAAATAACAGCCAAACAACACCAGGTAATGCATTTGCTTGTGCAGCAAAGGCCATCGGAATTGCCCAACTAAAGGCAAGCCCTAACGCTAATTGCGGTAAATGAGTAAAACGTTTCATGAAAGGGTAGGAAAATGCCAGTATCACCCCTGCAAAAGATAGCAGAATAGTGAGAGTATTTTGTGTTAATACCAATAAGAATGAAACAACGGCTAATACGATAAACAAGCCAATAGCTTCATTGCTGGTGGCTCGCCCAGAAGGTAACGGCCTATTTTTAGTGCGCTCTACAAAACCATCAATTTTACGATCGGCAAAATCATTTATCACACAACCCGCACTGCGCATTAAAAATACACCTGCAATAAACACAATCAAAACACCTAAATCAGGGAAGCCCTGCGCTGCAATCCATAATGCCCATAACGTTGGCCATAATAACAACAGTGTCCCGATCGATTTATCGATTCTCATTAGTTGCGCGTAAGCCTGAAATTTTTCTTTAGAAAAAGAACTCATAGATAATAACTCACGAAAAATAGATGGCAGAAGCAGGTAAAAACACTTCACTGACTAATAAAGGTTTATTATTAATATGGAACACCGAACGCCTACCCCACAATGAAAAATCAGCGGTTTGGCCAAGCTGCTGACATAATTGATGCATCTCTGAGCCAAGCGTAAATTCAGCAACTTCAATTTCAGCACGCTTCAGACTTGGGTCTCGGAATAAAACATCTCCCAATGAACGAGTCCCAATTTCAGCAAGTGCGGCTTGTTCGTCTGTTAAAGTACTAAAAGGGATTTCGGTTTGAGCAAAAACCACTGGCACGCCATCACAATATAAGAGTACTTCACGCACCAACACTTTATCTTCTGCTGCAAAATAACAAGAAAGTGACATTTCGCTAGGAGTTACACTGAGTTGTTGTTTTACTTCCACATGAAATTTTTGGCATTTAGACTGTAATTTTTGGGTTAAAGAATTATGGTCAAAAAGCCAAGAGTCAATTAGTGTTGAACATTTATGCGGATCAGACTCAGCAAGCCAATGGCAAGAAGTAGCAATAGAAAGCAGTGGAGTGATGATTGTTGTCATTAACTGTTAAAACCTTTGAATAACCTTAAAATCAGAGAGCACTTATTATACACAGAAGAGTTTGTAGTCGTCATCAAAGATTGTTTGTAGTGAGTCTCGATGCCTATTTTCGATTATTGTTAAAATTTTTGCATTTGGGGCGTGGGGCGAATTGAACGAGAGTTCAGTTTCATGAGCGAATGAGCTCTGCGAATTCTGTTTTCAGCCCACCAAAACTTAGCGGGCTAAACCCCGCGCCCCAGATATATGTTATGCGATAACGCACTAGCCGTATTTGTTATGTTCTGTCGGGGCGTGGAGCGAATGAGCTCTGCGAATTCTGTTTTTAGCCCACCTAACGTTAATCATAAACTTACCTACTCACTCTTCATAAATACCAAAAAACCTAGTTTCAGCATCTTTTAACTTAGCACCATGTGCATTATTTTTAATATACTGATATGTAATTCGAAACTGTTTCTCTGTTCTGACGACTTTATCGAAATATCCTTTATCCCATACGATTCCTGTCCGTCCAATGTGCTTATTGACTAAAAAGGCACTTCCTCCTTTTATTTTTTGCATAATATCCTGCAGCGGTTGAAGTTGTTCAAACAGTAAATGCACATGATTAGGCATAATTGATACCGCAATTAAGTTGTAACAAACTTCATCTTTTGCTTTAAAGAATGAAATTAGCAATGAAATCACCTCTTCATTCAAAAATGCACCTGCATCAGAGTTATCAAGAAACTTGTCGAGTTTGAGTTGCTGTTTTGAAGTGTTATCAGATGTATTAATAATATTCAGCTGGAGGTAATAAGCAACACTCTCTTGTGTTCTAAAAGTGACGAACTGTATCGCATTTTTATAATCAATGTGAGGTAAGCTTTTATGCATCATAAGTTAGTCACTGTATTAGACACTTACTCAGGTTTGGAGTGATGAACTTAAGCTTAGTATAAAAAGACCTAGCGGGCTAAACCCCGCGCCCCAGAGGTATGGTTTGCTATAACGATGATGTGCGGTGCTTGTGATGCAGGAGAAGCTTGAGCTGAATAACTGATCACTGCTAAGAACTGATAAAATCTTTTAATCTTAGGGGCGTGGACTTTAGTCCACTAATAACCTAGCGGGCTAAACCCCGCGCCCCAGGGATATGGTTTGCTATAACGCTGACGAGCCGTATTTTTATGTTTGCTGGGGAGTAGAATGAATGAGCTCTGCGAGTTCTATTTTCAGTCCACTAATAACCCCGCGCCCCAGTGATATAGTTGCTATAGATGTGAGGTGAAGACTTATTATGAAGTTATGTATTAAGAATTCACAACTTCAATTTAGTCGCTAAAGCCGCCAAAGCCAAGCCTGAAATCAGCCCCACTAAATGTGCATAATTAGCTATATTCGTCGGTAATATATCCACAAAACCAAATATTAGCCAAGCTAATAGAAAGATAAAATAAGCATTAGGTAGCATCACCTTGCTGCTTGTATTTAATTTACCAAATAACCAACAGTATCCCACTAAAGCATATACGACACCGCTTAAGCCGCCGAAATAGGGGCCTACCATAAAGTATTGCGCAAGATTCGAAGCAATAGCTGAAAACAGGAAAAGCAAGACTAAACGTTGTTTACCTTGTTGCTTTTCAACTAAGCCTCCTAGTTGCCACCACCATAACAAGTTAAAAACCAAGTGCAGGGCGCTAAAGTGTAAAAATGCAGGGGTAATAAAACGCCAGCTCTGTAAGTAATCAAAAGGTTGCTGGGTAAAAAACGCTAAAACAGACTGAATAGGGTCAAACAAACCTAAGGCGGTTAACCCATAGATAACTAAACAAAAAGCAAAAACGGAGTGGGTGAGTAGACCTGCATGATTAATAAAATTAGTGATTAAATTTGAATCGCTATAAGCTAAATGGTTGCGCTCTTTACTAATGGTCCCCGTTTCCCAACTCACAGACAGATATTTGGGATCATTTGGGTTATGCAAAAACTGCTCTAACTCAAGTTGCGCTTGTGCTTGTTGTTCTGCTTGCTCAATTAACAGATGGAAAATGAAATCATCATGCTGAATCTGATTTTTAATCGCAAGCGAAGTTAAATAATCAGAAAGAGCCTGAGCAGCACGAGGATTTTGAAACTGATGTAAAGTGAACATAAATTAATTTTCCGATTTTTTAATATCCTTATTATTAAAAGATATTTTATTCTCTTGATTTAGCACGTTAAGCAATAACATCGAGCGCTCAAGG
>JBALXF010000178.1:0-6333 GCA_036961085.1 Psychromonas sp. | reverse complement strand
TAGCTCAGTTGGTAGAGTACCGCCATGACATGGCGTGGGTCACTGGTTCGAATCCAGTAGCGAGCACCATTTTCTTGTTCTGTAACGTTGATTAGCATACAAAAAATAATGCTCGCTTAGCTCAGTTGGTAGAGTACCGCCATGACATGGCGTGGGTCACTGGTTCGAATCCAGTAGCGAGCACCATTTTTATCTCCTAGAACGTCTATTATCATCCATATAATCAATTAAAACCCTCTAATAACAATGCTTTGATCAGTCTCCTTGTCTTCTAACATCTATTAGCGTCTTGTAAATCTACGTTATTAAGCAGCACTGTTAGTAACACTGACAAATAATTTGAAAAGTGATGTTACTATGGCTAGAAAAATACTCCCACTGACAGCAACTCAAGTCGAAAAAGTAAAACCTAAAGTTAAACAATTTAATTTGAATGATGGTGATGGTCTTGCCTTGAGAGTTAAAACTAACGGTTCAAAGTTATGGTTCTTTAACTATTACCGCCCAATTACGCGTAAACGGGCAAATCTAAGCCTTGGTAAATATCCACTCCTCTCTATTGCAAAGGAAACAACAAAAGCAATTGAAGCCCGAAACGTACCACAAGCTACCTGTCCGATTAAAAGCACACGCGGTATCCGTTGTTGATTAACACTAAAGTCAAAACGCAGGACCTGATCTTATTAAGATCTCGCTATCAACATTAATCAAAGCATTGTGCAAAATGTACTTTTAAAAGTTTCATCAAGTTACGCTTGGCTTTCTGTTTTTTGATTAAATCTGCAATCATCCTGTACAAAATAGCATGCGCTTGATCACGCTCACTGAACCCTTTTTCCAATCTAAGTAATAGATCAGTCGCTTCTTGATAAGCAGAATTTTTAGCTTGATTAATAATGCCATTGAGTACACGGTAATACAGATCAACCGACTCCTGCGAATGACTAACGACAATCAAATTTGCCAGTTTAAGTAAACTTACTGAATTTGCTTTATGTGTTAATACCCATTGACGCGCTTTGCTGAGTTCATTTTGATCAAGATAAAAGTCAAATAATGCATCCGCATTAGCAGATAAACCACGTCTGTTTTCACCATAACAGTTCGCCAATATCGGTTCCACTTTGCGAATAAATTCAGCATCAACAACACCAATCTGTTGCTCTAATTGCGTTAGTTTTTTAAACGTTCTAAAACTCGGTGCATCGGTAAACATCTGCCAACTCAGTTGCCATGCCTGTTTATTCTCACTCAAAGCAATGCGCACCTTCACTTCATGCGTTTGGCATTGCGCCGTTTCATAGTTGCTATTCGCTCGCTGATAAGCTTGTTGCAGGTAATATTCAGCCTCAAGCTGATCGTCATTGTCTAAACAGATCTGGCTGATAGCTAAAAAATCAATATGGTTATAAGCAACCCTTTTCATCAACTGGCATTGTCTTTGCCAATCACCTCGCAGTTTTGCCTGCTCAATTAAGGGAGTACTTAAACGTTTTATCGACCACTTCTGGCTACGATCACTTAAATCAAGTGATGATTGCATACGCTTTTCAATTTCCGCTTCACAGGAGGCACAGAAAAGAGCTTCAACATCATCAGACAGAGAAAAATCCTCAGGCACTGATGGAAATACATCATATTGATAGGTTTCAAAATGGCTAAAAATCCACTGTGCCTTTTTATTATCAGACCAACCGAGTTGATTAAACAGCGTGGTTATCTTATCTCGCAGCTGACCTTCAATATAAAAGCGAAAACCACCAGAATCATCAACCTGCTCTAATACTTTATTTAAGCGCTGGTAGAGTTTTAAAATAAGTTTCCACTGCGCATCTAACGATAATTTGTCGACAGCAATTAATATTTCATCAAACATCTCATTAGCGTGTTGAAAATAGGCATCTACTTTATGCCATTCCCACACCTGCTTTGCAGGTAACGCTTTAGTGATTAATTTACTGATCTCAGCCACTGATAAATCACCTTGATCATTACGCATCGCCAGTTGCCATCTGCTCTCTTCATTTTCTGATTGCTCAATATAATCGAGAATAATCTCGGTGAGCTCAACGCTTGATTTTTGTTGAAACCAATTTTTAAGCTGTGCGCTGATATCATCATGTTGCACGCTAACAGACTTAGTAAGCAGCACCTCTTTTGCACTGTTTTCCACCAGCAAAGCCACCGCAACCATATGTTTACAAATATCCTGATATGTTGAAGCTGGGCAACTGCAGCTTGCGATTAGGGTTTCACCTTGTGGCAATTCACCTGCAATCCCGTCACTAGTCAGCAAGCTCACCTGATAATCATACTCACCTGCTACTATCGCCGTTACTTTATTATCCGTTAGCGACAGATGACTCACTTTGTCTGCGTGATAAAGCAACTCGCCTAATTGATAGGATTTGCTGCTAGCACGCAATTTTATTTCGTTGAGATCAAACATGTTTATTGTATCCTATTGATTGGATAAATTTTACAAACGGCAATATTTCAGGGATCTGTAATTCACCTGAAATCAACTTAGGTAATAGCGGCACCATTTTCTTGTTTCATACCACTCTAGAACAACCAAAAAAATAAATCCTATGTATTAAAGCTAGTTAAGAGATACAAAGCCTATTATTGTCTTGTAGAAGCCACGGTTTAATGCCAAACCGTTAGTAACACTAAAGATTAATTTGAAAAGTGATGGTCTTTCCCTGAGAGTTAAACCTAACGGATCAAAGTTATAGTTCTTTAATTATTACCATCCAATTACCCGAAATTATTAAATGTAAAGGTAATAGGTAGCTCTCCCAACCACCACCAATTTTATTCGGTTGTAATACCAAATACACTAAATAAGTGATCATTTACGCTGGTTAAAACCACTGCTATATTCGTTATTAATTTTATAATTAAAAAAACTAGTTACTGCAATCAACGCCTTGCTATTAGCGGTTTTACCTACGCCTAAAATAGATAACTTAATTAATAGACTTGATAAGTTTGGCGTATAAAACCTATCGGTTCTAAATTTTGGTTGTTTAATTGCCAGTAAGTGGAAAGCTCTATAAAAGCAATTCTGATTTTAAGGGAGGGCTACAAAGTTTAAGAGGCATTTAAGCTTGCTACCGAAGCTTAAATGCTAAGAATTACTGTTCGCAAGCTATTTTATATATTTAGGTAATAAAATGGTGACTGGTTATCCGTAATAGCAGAAACATCTTTAGATAAATACTTACTTCGTATCTCTTCATTTGCAATTTGACCAATAAATTCCCAACGATCTTTCTTTGTCGTTGTTCTTGAAGAAAACGTTGTCCCAGCTTTATGCCAAGAAATAACTTTATAAACTTCTTGAATTGTTCCATCAAATATCGCAAATGCATATTCTACTTTTTCTCTATTTGGTCCTAAATTCCAAAACTGCCTTGTTGCATCGTACTTAAACCTAGCTACAGAACTCCTATTTGCCATTTAAGATATAAAGCTAATAGAAGAGCAATGTATTAAAGCACACCAAGCTCTACCTGCCAGTGTAATCAACCAAGGTCACTCTCTGCTATTACGAGTTTATGTCGACGCCGCTTTACAAATGTTTGGTGAAATAGATGATGATATTCAGTTGGTTAAAGTTCATATCACCTCTGGAAAAGTAAGTTTGATGGGTTACGATGATTTTGAGAATAAAGCCGTACCCTTTTTAGTTGAGCGGATCAAAATAAAAATGGCAGACCAAGATATCGACTTTTTCGATTACATAAATGAAAACAAAAGACCACCACTGCTTAACAAAGGGCTTATATAGATGAGAGTTTTGCTAACTGCATAAAACAGGTGAGCTTTGATAAGCGGCTAGGTACGTTATTGAATATTAATTTAGACGAAGATGTTTTACTGTCACTCGGGAGTTTGAAACACGCTTAAATGAAATGGATAAAAGAGTGTCAGACTTTACCCTCAAATTAGCAAGCGCACATTAAATAGTTGTTTTTTACCAGAGGCCCCTCGCTCAACCCGTTGCTTTTCAATTAGTTAAAACTATTTCCTAAAGTAACTTAAGAAAATATCACGTCATTTATTAATGACATACCGCGTACTTCGACCACCAGCTTCTGTTTTTTGTAGACAGCTATTTTCGACCAAAAATGCCAAATGACGGGTTGCAGTCGCGCGACTGACTTTTGCAACTTTCTGATATTGGCTTGCATTTATACCAAGCTCAAAATCACCATCTAGCAGCTGGTTCAATACTTTTTTCTGCTCTTCTCTTAGCTTCACATCTCTATGAATAGTCCAAAAACGCGTTTTACTTATTGTTTGCTCCATTTCATCGAGTACATCTAAAATTGTTAGATTTAACGTATCTAAAAACCAAACAATGAACGAAGTAATATCTATTGTAGATTTTTGGGTTTGTTCCAATATGTCATAGTATGATTTTCGTTGTTTCAAAATACCAACGGACATCGCATACAAGCGAATACTCTGTTTTTCACCTTGAGCTAAAGCCAGATCAGTTAACGCACGTGTTATACGCCCATTGCCATCATCTAATGGGTGTAGCGTAACAAACCATAAATGACAGATTGCAGCTCTCACCAAAGGATCAAGTACTGGATCGTTTCTACTTTCATTAAACCAATCAATAAACTGATTTAATTCACCTTCTAATACCTCCCGCGGAGGTGCTTCAAAATGAACTGTTGGTCTATCTATTCGCCCCGAAACGACCTGCATAGGCTCACTGCCTCGTAAGGCACCGATTCGAATTTTATTGTATGCAGATTCCGACTCTGTAAATAACCATTGATGCCACTGATAAATCCGCTCAAGGGTTAATGGGGAATCTAAATCATGAATTGCATCAATCATCATTGCAGCAATACCATCAGAACTCGCTGATGTAGGGTATTGCTGAGACTCAGAAACCCCCAGCTTATTTGCGAGGGATGAGCGCACAGAAAAAGCATTAAGATGCTCACCTTCAATAGCACTAGAGTTTAAAATATTAGCAAGCAAGGTATCCAGTTCAATGCTTTTAGGGTCAGCACCTACTGTAGCCATTTTTCCAAGCAGTATGCCTTGGTTTAATTGCACCTTTCTAAGAAGCGGATTGACCAAAGCACTTTGCCAAGTAAAGTTTGGCCAACTTTGTTCACTCCAAATCCACATAATAATCTCCAATTATCAAAGCCTGATAGGCTAAAATTACCACTGAGGCAAATACAAACCATATTCTACTCAGTAAACGAGGCAAATAGAAGGGTTAATCGCCTCATTTTATGAACATTGAGCTATATATCATCATATAGCGCTTAACTATGTAACAACCGATCACGGGTATAAACATATTTTAAACATACGCATTTCACAAAGTTACTGCCATACATGGCTATTACCTCGATTAGCTGACTTTCATCGCAACCATCCCGATATACATCTAAAATTTCAAACGACAACAAATACGCACCCTAATATATACCCAGATATTAATAGCGGATTAGATATCGAAATCATTAATGGTTATGGAGACTGGCAAGATTTAGCGGTAACAAAACTGACTCATAACGAACGTTGGTTAGTGGTAGCAAGCCCCT
Organism: Psychromonas sp.; assembly: GCA_036961085.1. Classification (GTDB taxonomy): domain Bacteria; phylum Pseudomonadota; class Gammaproteobacteria; order Enterobacterales; family Psychromonadaceae; genus Psychromonas. The sequence goes on along the minus strand of JBALXF010000178.1, from coordinate 745 downwards.
CTTTTATAAAACAACATGACTTTTCATTACCTTTAGAGCAGATTGCTTATTTTCCCAAGATTGAAACATCGGGTTATAAAGAAGACTGGCAACAATGGTTTCATTCGCAACGCTTAGGTATGCCCTTTTCTTCTGCCATTTTTATGTTTGCTAGTACGCAGCTATCGATTGACGCCGCAATTCAAGGTAATGGTATGTTATTAGCTAAATCAATCTTGGTTCAAGACGCGATACAACAGGGAGATTTAATAGAGGTACATCAGCATCAATTGCAAAGTAGCAGTAATCATTATTTAGTCACCAACCCCAACAGCAACGACCACTATAAAGTAAAGATGTTTAAACAATGGTTATTGTCTATTGCCGAGGAGTGATTACCTATTGTAAAACTATAATTTAATTTGAATCTAATTGGCTTAAAATTATATTAAGTCACTAGGCTTCTACTGCGTTTAACTTTTCAATATAAGCACTGTAAAAGCGATTCCCTACTTATTTAATCAAGTAATGCTCGAATAGTTCCTCCCTATTTGATATATTCGCGTCCGAATTGGCCCTAGATCACAATTAGCTTAAATTTATTTAATATTTTATTTTTAATCTAATTACTTTGGTCACCTCATTTTCTGTAAGTAATTAATGACTTACACTAATATTCGGAGTTATGAAATGAAAGTTCGTGCATCCGTTAAAAAAATCTGTCGTAACTGCAAAGTTATCAAGCGCAACGGTGTTGTGCGTGTTA
>JBALXF010000177.1:0-6353 GCA_036961085.1 Psychromonas sp. | reverse complement strand
GCAGCACCTCTGTAAATGAACTCAAACCGAAACGGAGTTCCGCAGTTGATTGAAGTGTGCGTGGTAGTGTCTTTAAGTTTTTGATACAACACCACCTTAGTCATCATAAGCATGTATTAATATTACTATGGTGCAGATTTATAGCATTACATACAAAAAAACTGATTAACTAAATAATCACGTTTCAAGAGTTAATCAGTTGTTAGCTACCAAGCTGTAACTTCTTTTAATACAATACCAATTTCAGCAAGTGATTTAGTTGTTTTTACACCAGCGTATCCATGGTTTTATGTAGCTGCTTTAAACTTATCTTCAGCTGCACCTTTACCGCCAGCGATAATTACGCCAGACTCTGAGAATCTCATATGCTGATTTTGAATAATGCAAAAAAAAGCCCCGCAAATATGCGAGGCCCTATTAGACATAATTGATAGCTGCTAGGTAAAACTAACAGCTTACTTTTACTACCAACCTGTTACTTCTTTTAATGCATTACCAATTTCAGCAAGTGATTTCGTTGTTTTTACGCCAGCATCTTCCAATGCTTTAAATTTATCTTCAGCAGTACCTTTACCGCCAGCGATAATTGCACCAGCATGCCCCATGCGCTTACCAGCAGGAGCAGTAACACCAGCAATGTAAGATACAACAGGTTTAGTCACATTCGCTTTAATAAATGCCGCAGCTTCTTCTTCAGCCGTTCCACCGATTTCACCAATCATAACAATTGCTTCCGTCTCTGGATCTGCTTGGAAAAGCGCAAGGATATCAATGAAGCTTGAACCTGGAATTGGATCACCACCAATACCAACACAAGTTGATTGTCCAAAACCAAAATCAGTCGTTTGCTTAACCGCTTCATAAGTTAATGTGCCAGAGCGTGAAACAATTCCCACTTTACCTTTAAGATGAATATGGCCAGGCATGATACCTATTTTACATTCATCAGGAGTGATCACACCAGGACAGTTAGGACCAATCATCACAACGCCAGCTTGATCAAGTTTAATTTTTACTTCAACAAGGTCTAATGTAGGGATCCCTTCTGTAATCGTTACGATTAACTTAATACCCGCATCAATTGCTTCTAAGATTGCATCTTTACAGAATGGTGCTGGCACATAAATCACAGTTGCAGTTGCACCGGTTTTTTGTACCGCTTCACGTACCGTATTAAATACAGGCAGACCAAGGTGGACTTGACCACCTTTACCAGGTGAAACACCACCTACCATTTGTGTACCGTAATCGATAGCTTGCTCCGAGTGGAAAGTACCTTGACCACCAGTGAAACCCTGACAAATTACTTTAGTGTCTTTATTAATTAAAATACTCATTATTTACCACCTACCGCTTTAACAGACTGCTGAGCTGCATCTGTTAAAGATGTTGCTGCAATAATATTAAGACCAGACTCAGCTAAGATTTTACGACCTAGCTCAGCGTTATTACCTTCTAAACGAACGATAACAGGAACAGAAACCCCTACTTCTTCAACGGCTCCAATAACACCATCAGCGATTAAATCACAACGTACGATACCGCCGAAGATGTTAACTAAAACAGCTTGAACTTTGTCATCAGAAAGAATTATTTTGAAAGCTTCAGTTACACGTTCTTTAGTTGCACCGCCGCCAACATCTAAGAAGTTAGCCGGGTTGCCACCGTGAAGATTAACCATATCCATCGTACCCATCGCAAGACCGGCACCATTCACCATACAACCGATGTTGCCATCAAGTGCTACGTAGTTAAGTTCCCATTGTGCTGCATGCATTTCACGTTCGTCATCTTGCGTAGTATCATTAATCGCGTGAAGCTCTTTTTGACGGTACATTGCATTTGAATCGATAGTAATTTTACCGTCAAGACAGATTAAATCGTCCTGCGCAGTAACAACTAATGGATTGATTTCTAGAAGGGCTAAATCTTTATCTTGGAATATTTGAGCAAGACCTAAGAAAATTTTTGTAAATTGACCAACTTGCTTACCTGAAAGGCCTAATTTAAATGCCAGTTCACGACCTTGGTACGCTTGTGCGCCAACCAGTGGGTCGATGATTGCAGTGTGAATTAATTCTGGTGTTTCTTCAGCAACTTTCTCGATTTCAACACCACCTTCAGTTGATGCCATGAAAGTAACACGTTGTGAAGCACGATCGATTACTGCACCTAAATAAAGCTCATTTGCGATATCACTACAGCTTTCAACTAATAATTTATTTACCGGCTGACCATTTGCATCAGTCTGGTAAGTAACAAGATTTTTACCTAACCATTTATGCGCGAAATCACGTAAGCCATCTTTAGTTTTAACAAGTTCAACACCGCCCGCTTTACCACGTCCGCCGGCATGTACTTGACATTTGATAACCCATTTATCGCCACCTAACTGTGAAGCAGCTGTTACAGCCTGTTCGGCACTGTCACAAGCAAAGCCTTGTGGAACAGGTAAACCATATTCTGTAAATAACTGTTTTGCCTGATATTCATGCAAATTCATGATTCATTTCCATATATTTAATTAAACTAATTGGTCAATTAAATTGACCAAGACTACGAAAAACGCGATTGCTGCCAGTTTGCCTAGCCTTAAATCCAATAAGGCTAATCATAACTGGCAATATTTCTTAAACATCCAGTAACAAACGAGTTGGATCTTCAAGTAATTCTTTAATTGCTACTAAGAAGCTTACAGACTCTTTACCATCAATTAAACGATGGTCATATGAAAGCGCTAAATACATCATTGGTAAAATTTCAACTTTACCGTCAATCGCCATCGGACGATCTTGAATCTTATGCATGCCTAAAATAGCGGCTTGCGGTGGGTTAATAATTGGCGTTGAAAGTAGAGAACCGAATACACCACCGTTAGTCACGGTAAAGTTTCCACCCATCATTTCATCAACGGTTAATTTACCATCGCGACCTTTAATGGCTAATGCTTTGATACCCTTTTCAATTTCAGCAACACTTAATGTATCAGTATCACGTAGAACAGGTGTTACAAGTCCACGTGGCGTTGAAACAGCAATACTGATATCAAAGAAATTATGATAAACAATATCGTCACCATCAATCGCGGCATTAACTTCAGGGAAACGTTTAAGTGCTTCCGTAACGGCTTTAATGTAAAAAGACATAAAACCTAAACGAACACCATGTTTTTTCTCAAACACTTCTTGGTATTGTTTACGAAGCGACATAATTGGTTTCATGTTGACTTCATTAAACGTAGTCAACATTGCTGTTGAGTTTTTAGCTTCTAATAAACGCTCTGCAACACGTTTACGTAAACGCGTCATAGGAACACGTTTATCACTACGCGCCGCAACGGCAGCAACGATATCTACTTTAGGCTCAGTCGCTGCAACATTTTTTGCTTCACGATGTTTATCAACATCTTCACGAGTAATTGAACCACCTTTACCTGTGCCTTTAATATCTGCGGGATTAATACCCTTCTCTAAAATCATACGGCGCACTGATGGACTTGCATCAGCGGCAACGTGATCAGATGGCGAGTCTTCTGCCACGACTTCAGCCGCAGGAGCTGCTGCACCTTCTTTCAACTTACCAAGTAGTTGCTTAGAAAGTACTGTTGCACCTTCTTCTTCAGTAATCTCTTGCAGCACACCATCGGCAGTTGCAGGAACTTCTAAAACGACTTTATCTGTTTCTATTTCAACAAGCACTTCATCTCGTTCGACAAAATCACCAGGTTTTTTATGCCATGTTGCAACGCTTGCATCTGCGACAGATTCGGGAAGTTCTGGAACCAATATTTCAATCATAATTAACGCTTCCTACTAAAAATTTTTTAAACAAATTGGGTGATAATTGGTTTTGATTACGACTCTTCAAAACCAAGTGCTGTATTAATTAATGCTTTTTGCTGCTGTAGATGTAAAGACATATACCCGACAGCGGTTGAAGCTGAAGCTTCGCGACCTGCATATTTCAATGTTGCATTTTCAGGTAATACACCTCTGAAATGATGCTGACTACTATACCAAGCGCCTTGATTTTGCGGCTCTTCTTGACACCAAATAAATTGCTTCACATGTTTGTAATCAACTAAAATATCATTCACATCATTGGCAGGGAATGGATATAGTTGTTCAATTCGAATAATTGCAACATTAGTCAACGATTGCTCACGACGTTTAGCTAAAAGTTCGTAATAAACCTTACCACTACATAAAATAACGCGGTCAACTTGCTTCGGATCATGCTCATCAATTTCTGCAATCGCGTTTTGGAATGTCCCGTTTGCTAATTCATCTAAACTTGAAACCGCCTCGGGATGACGCAATAAAGACTTAGGTGACATAACGATTAATGGGCGACGCAGAGAGCGAACAACCTGACGTCGTAGCATGTGGTAAACCTGTGCGGGTGTTGAAGGTACACAAACTTGCATATTATGCTCAGCACACAGTTGTAAGAAACGTTCTAAACGAGCAGATGAATGTTCCGGACCTTGTCCTTCATAACCATGAGGTAGCATCACGGTTAACCCACACATACGTCCCCACTTCTGTTCACCTGAAGATAAGAACTGATCGAATACAACTTGCGCGCCATTGGCGAAGTCACCGAATTGAGCTTCCCAAATACATAAACCTTTAGGAGCTGCTGTGGAATAACCATATTCAAATGCTAATACCGCTTCTTCTGAAAGAACCGAATCATAAACATCAAAATGACCTTGATCATCTGATATGTTTCTTAATGGAATATAACGTTCACCTTCGGTTTGCTCGTGTAATACAGCATGACGATGGAAGAAGGTACCACGTCCAGAATCTTGACCCACTAAACGAATGTTATATTTGCAATCTAATAGCGTTGCATAGGCTAAATTCTCAGCAAAGCCCCAATCACACAATTTATCACCACTTGCCATTAACTGACGATCGGCATAAATCTTTTTAACGCGAGAGTGTTGCGGTTGAGTTGCTGGGTAGTTACTGATCGATGCACCTAGTTCCAATAAACGTTGTTTCGGAAATTGTGCTTCATATGACGAATCCCAATCATGTTTAAGATATGGAGACCAATCAACAGAATGGTGCTGCATTGACTGCCACTCTTTAACAACACATTCACCGTTATCTAGCGCATCACGGTATTCAGTGATTAATTGCTTACCATAACCTTTAGCAATAACCCCTTCATTTTCTAACTGTGCTACATAAATTTCACGTGGTGTTGCGTGTTTTTTAATTTTTTGGTACATCAAAGGCTGTGTTGCATTGGGCTCATCTGCTTCATTATGACCATGGCGACGATAACAAACCAGGTCAATCACTACATCACGTTTAAATGTATTACGGAAATCAAGCGCAATTTGTGTCACTAAAATAACCGCTTCAGGATCATCTGCATTCACATGGAAAATAGGTGCCTGTACCATTTTTGCAATATCAGTACAGTAACGCGTAGAACGCATATCTTCAGGATTTGAAGTAGTAAAACCAATTTGGTTATTAATCACAATGCGGACAGTTCCACTCACTTTAAATGCGCGAGCTTGTGACATATTAAATGTTTCTTGTACGACACCTTGTCCAGAGATTGCTGAGTCACCATGAATCGTAATAGGTATAACACTTTCACCAATACTGTTTAGACGTTCTTGACGTGCACGAACTGAACCTAACACTACTGGATTTACAATTTCGAGATGAGAAGGGTTAAAAGCTAACGATAAATGTACATTACCTTTAGGTGTTTTGAAGTCACTACTGAAACCTTGATGGTATTTAACATCACTAGAGCCATCAACAACAGCATGCTTACCTGAGAATTCATCAAAAAGATCAGTTGGCTTTTTACCTAATACATTGATTAGAACATTCAGACGCCCACGATGGGCCATACCAATAACCACCTCTTGTGCATCTTGTTCACCCGCGCGACGAATTAACTCTTTAAGCATAGGAACAAAACTGTCTCCGCCCTCTAAAGAGAAGCGTTTAGCGCCAGGGAATTTAGAGCCTAAGTAGCGCTCTAAACCTTCTGCTGCAGTTAACTCTTCTAGAAAACGATTTTTTGCTTCTTCACTAAATGAAGGTTTACTTTCACAAGATTCAATTCGATTTTGTAACCAGCGTTTTTCACTAGTATTAGTGATATGCATATACTCTGCACCAACCGAGCCACAATAAGTATTTTTTAACGAAACAATGAGATCTTTTAATACCATGGTCTCATTGGATGCCGCATAGGAGCCGACATTAAAACTTGCATCAAGATCTGACCCGGTTAACTCATGATAAAAAGGGTCTAGCTCATTGATAACCTCATGTTTAGATAATCCAAGAGGATCTAGCTGAGCGACTTCA
>JBALXF010000176.1:0-6370 GCA_036961085.1 Psychromonas sp. | reverse complement strand
GCAGTTGATTGAAGTGTGCGTGGTAGTGTCTTTAAGCTTTTTACAAAAAATTACCTGAGCCATCTACATAAGCATGTACGATTATTTAATATGGCTATTCAATATCGTTATTCATAAGGTTATCGCAATGGAAAATGCTACGCCAGATTCAAATCGTAAACAAGATTGTATTTCGCCTATTGATGGCAGCGTTTATGTCAGTAGAGAGTTTGCAACTGACTCGCAAATTGACTCGCAATTACAACAAGCAGAAAACGCACAGCAGCTTTGGAAAAATAACACAATTGAGCAACGGAAAATAATTTGTAAAAATGCGATTAATTGCTTATTAGAAAATGAACAAGAAATCGCACTGGAACTAAGTTGGATGATGGGACGCCCAGTGCAATATGGTGCAGGTGAATTGGCTGGCGTTGCGGAACGTGCAAATTATATGATTTCTATCTGTGAAAAAGCCTTAGAGACGATAACCATAGCTGAAAAAGCCGGATTTACCCGTTTCATAAGTCGCGAGCCACTGGGCAATGTATTGGTGATAGCACCTTGGAATTACCCTTATTTAACTGCCATTAATGCAATTATTCCGGCTTTGTTAGCAGGTAATTGTGTACTGTTAAAACACTCGATGCAGACCCCCTTATGTGCCGAACGTCTTTATCAAGCATTTCAGCAAGCAGGACTTCCGGATGGTGTTTTTCAATATTTACATTTAAGTCATGGCCAAACATCACAGCTAATCAAGTCTAAAGATATTAATTTTGTTTCATTTACAGGCTCAGTAAAAGGTGGAGAACAAGTTGAAGAATCTGCCGTAGGGCGCTTTATTGGTGTTGGATTAGAGCTCGGAGGCAAAGATCCTGCCTATGTGCGTCACGATGCCGATATAGACAATAGCGTCGCCACTTTAATTGATGGCGCCTTTTTCAATTCAGGGCAATCATGTTGTGGTATTGAACGTATTTATGTTCATGCTGATGTCTATGATCAATTTGTTAGTAAAGCGGTGAGCTTATGTAAACAATATAAATTAGGTCGCTCTGACGATCCACAAACGACGCTTGGCCCTATGGTAAATGTTAGCGCCGCCGACTTTGTACGTGAGCAAATTAAGCAAGCAATAGAGCAGGGAGCCGTTGCTCATATCGATCAAGCTCTGTTCCCCTTAAGTGCGCCTGCTACCCCTTATTTAGCCCCGCAAATACTAACTAATGTGAATCATGATATGCGGGTGATGACGCAAGAGTCATTTGGCCCTGTTGTTGGGATCATGAAGGTAGAAACTGATCAACAAGCGATAACATTAATGAATGATAGTGAGTTTGGCTTAACAGCTTGTATTTTTACGCAAGATATTGAGACCGGAATCAAGCTTGGGCAACAAGTCATTACGGGCACCTTATTTATTAATCGTTGTGATTACCTAGATCCCGCATTAGCGTGGACAGGTGTGAAGCAATCAGGGCGAGGTTGTAGTTTGTCACAACTTGGCTTTGCGCAATTAACTCGGCCAAAGTCTTATCATATAAAACATGCTTAACATTGAATCAGGTGATACTGTATTTTGTCGAAGCTGGTTTTGCGCAATTAACTCGGCCAAAGTCTTACCATATAAAACATGCTTAACATTGAATCAGGTGATACTGTATTTTGTCGAAACTGGCTTTACCCAATTAACTCGGTCAAAGTCAGATCATATAAAACATGCTTAACATTAGTTCAAGTAGTACAGGTGAAACGGCAAGCGAGTAGACCTGAATATAACCATATAAAATATGCTTAATATTAATTTAAGTAGTTAAGAACAAACTCATGGAGTACAGATGAAACTACAAGCAAGTTGGAATTACCCTACATCAATAACAGTCGGTGATGGCTGTGTCGCGCAGTTAGGTGAAATGTGCAAACAGCTTAATATGACTAAGGTTTTATTGGTAACTGATCCCGGTCTTGCTGACTTGGATATGATTAAAAATGCAGTGAAATCATGTTCAGAAGCTGATCTGTACTGTGAAGTTTTTTCAAAGGTACAAGGAAACCCAACCGGTGCCAATGTTCGACTAGGAGTCGATGCTTGTAATAAGGGAGACTTCGATGGCGTGATCGCTTTTGGTGGCGGCTCAAGTATGGATGCCGCTAAAGCGATTGCGTTAATGGCGAAACAGACTATTTCGATCTGGGAGGCTGAAGATATTGGTGATAATTGGACGCGAGTGCAGGCTGATAAGATGTTGCCTGTTGTTGCTGTTCCAACCACTGCAGGTACAGGCTCAGAAGTTGGACGCTCCTCTGTTATTACTGACAGTGATGGTGAACTCCATGTAAAACGCATTATCTTCCATCCGGGTATGATGCCAGCTCAAGTCTTGTTAGATCCACAATTAACCATAAATTTACCTGCTCATATTACAGCTGCAACTGGGCTTGATGCTTTATCGCATAATCTAGAAGCCTACTGTGCACCATTTTACCACCCAATGGCTGAAGGTATTGCGATTGAAGCGATACGGTTAATCAAACACAATCTACCATTGGCGGTAAAAGATGGTAAAGACATAGAAGCACGTACTCAAATGCTGGTGGCTTCATCAATGGGAGCAACTAGTTTTCAACGAGGATTGGGGGCGATGCATGCACTCGCACATTCTCTCGGAGCATTGTATAACAAGCATCACGGCTTGCTTAATGCGATTCTAATGCCCTATGTTTTACAACGAAATAAGCAGGAAATAGAAACACGTATTATCCGCTTAGCGCGATATTTAGAACTGGATAATCCTAGTTTTGAAGGTTTTTTAGCATGGATTCTGCAGCTTAGAAAAGAGCTATCTATTCCGCATAGCTTGTCAGAAATAGGGATCCCACTTGATGATCTTGAGTTAGTTGGCAAGATGGCTGTAGCGGATTTAACCGCTGGTAGTAATCCGATTCAATTAACAGCAGATCAATATTCACAGTTGTTCGCATTAGCAGTGCAGGGACGTCTGGAGCAGGTGACGTAATGAAAATAGGCATTTTACAATGTGATGATGTACTTGATGAGTTACAAGATAAACATGGTAATTATGAAAACATGTTTATCTCATTACTCAGCTCAATAGATGCGACTATACAGTTTACTGTATACCGCGTTATCGATGATCAATACCCGAAAACGCTCAATGAGTGCGATGCTTATATTGCAACAGGAAGTCGCTACAGCGTTAATGATGATGTCTATTGGGTTAATAAATTACAGGCATTTATCACTCAGCTATATCATGCCAAGAAAAAATTCATTGGGATCTGTTTTGGACATCAAATGATCGCCAAGGCCCTCGGTGGATTAGTCGAACTTTCGGCTAAAGGGTGGGGCATTGGTATTGCGACAAGTGTTATAAAACATAAGCCAGATTGGTTGCAAAACTCATCTGAACAACTGGCCTTAGTAGTCAGTCACAAAGAGCAAGTTGTGAAGCTTCCTGAGAAAACAACCATTATTGCTTCCAGCGCATTCTGTCCAAATTCAATAATACAAATAGATAAACATTTTATTGGTATCCAAGGACACCCTGAATTTAGTAAAAGTTATTCGTTGGATTTAATGCAAAAGAGACGCGCGATTATACCCGCTGAGCGAATAGACACTGCGATTGAATCTTTGACTTTGGAAGTCGATGATATATTAGTGACGCGCAGCTTGTTGAGGTTTCTTAGAGAGCCTGTTGCTAGCGAAACAGATTCAAAATGTTCATAAATAACCCAGAATTACTGCTGTTAGCTCTAAATGTTAGTGTTCTTGTACTGATTTTTTGTTATGTATATCCGAAATATTGTGGTGCAAATATTAACAAATTATTGAGTAATGATGTGATTGCAACTACGACTATTTTGGTGATTTCAGGCAGTCTATTTTGGGGGACTGGGCAAGTATTTAATCTGCTTATAATGTCGGTTAATTGGTTCTGGTTTAGCTTAATAAGCTATTTAATCATGGAGATTCCATTTGCGCTCTATTATATGAAAAAATATAAAATACAGTGGCCAGATAAAAAGTAATTAACTGCTAGAAAATAGGGTTAATGTTGTGGGTTTGAAGAGACTGTAATAAAAGCTATCTGGCAGCAAAATTTAACTTACCAGATAAGTATCTCTTTACCGAATTAGGTTTTATACATGCGTCTCTAAACCGGCTATTTTATGCCAAAAACCATTGCACTCTTTACTATCAAGTTTCACTGCACAGAGTTGTCCGTTAATAGCACTACGATAATCTTTTAGTGTATCAAAACTTTCATTTCCATTTGGGCTCACACGTATCACAACAACTAAACCCTGCATTGAAGGGATGTCGTTAACTAAGTTGTAGCAGTAACCCGATTGTGTCTGAATGCCATTTAATACAAATACCTGCTGATCTTCCTGGGTAGTCGTTGGTCGTCCAGTTGGGTATTTAATACAGCATAATTCACAGTCATCTTTGGCTTTGTTTTCAGAACGCGCAGTAAAACAACGTGCTGAATAAGCTAACGGCATATAACCATGTGCAAACACTTCAATTTCAAACTGATCTCTTATGCCTAAATCCTGACAATCTTGAACGGTTTGTGACAACCAATCACGTGACAGTTCAACCGGCATTACCCATCGTTGCATACCTTTATTGGCAAGCAATTTTAGCACATTAGCGTTATAACAATTGATTGCGGGACCACACACAAAAGGTACTTTATTTTCTGAAAGTACTTGCACGGCACCCAAATCATTTGCTTCAACTTTGAATTGGCCATTTTCGCAAATTTGACGCAGTATTTTAACTTCCGAAGGCGCTTCTAATAACGCCATTGAAGAGAGAATAATCTCTTTATCGGAATTACTTTCTAACTCTTTCGCTAAATTGATCCAATCTCGCGTTTTTAGCTCTCGTCTTTTACTACAAACCGTCTCACCTAGGTAAATAACATCTGCTTCGCTTTCTAACGCTTGATTATAGAAAGCTTCTACGTTTTGCTTTTCCCAGTAATAAAGCAGGGGACCTAATGCTAATTTCACTATTCTTCCTTAATGATCTATCGAACCATCATATAAATTTTATTTGCTGAATATAAGGTTATTGCCAATCTCGGTGGTATGCACCCAGTGTGGTCTGACTACCTTCTGAAACATTATCAAGCACACGATTCCACTCATCTTTTACTACGTAGCCTTCAGGGGCTGCTATGAAACTGTCAATAGCGTCGCGCCATACACGTGTTATTTGCTCAACATAAGCAGTGCTACGTTGACGGCCTTCAATTTTTACCGAGCAAATGCCAGTCTTCATTAATTCAGGCAACATAGAAAGCGTGTTTAAACTAGTTGGCTCTTCAAGGGCGTGATAAAGGTTGTTATCGACATTAAATTTACCTTTACACAAAGTTGGGTAACCTGCATTTTCATCTGCTGCATAACGATCAATTAAGATATCATTGAGGCGTGTTTCTAGACCTTGCTCTGTTTCTTGATAACGTACAAATTTCGCGGGGGAGCAGGCACCGACAGTATTGGGTGATTCACCAGTGAAATAAGAAGATAAATAACAACGTCCTTCAGCCATGATACATAGGCTACCAAAGGCAAAAACCTCAAGTGGCATATCAGTGTTACGCGACAGTTGTTTCACTTGTTGCATAGAGAGTACGCGTGGCAAAACGACACGTTTAACATTGAAGTTTTGTTTATAAAAATTAATCGCTTCAGTGTTTGTTGCAGAGGCTTGCACAGAAAGGTGTAACTCTAATTCAGGGTGTTTATTTGCTGCATAATCAAGTGTTGCGATATCAGAAATAATGGCCGCATTTGCACCTAAATCGACACATTTATCAACCGCATTAAACCAACGTTTTTCAGCGCCAGGATGAGCAAATGTATTTATTGCAACGTGTAGATGTTTATTATGATCACGAACGTACTGTGCGCCTTTAGCCAGTTTTTTATCATTAAAATTTAAGCCAGCAAAATGTCGCGCGTTGGTATCATCTTTTAAACCGACATAGACGGCATCAGCACCGCAATCAATAGCAGTTTTTAAAGCAGGTAAACTACCCGCTGGACAGAGAAGTTCCATTCATGATCCTAACAATATAAAAAGTATCCCGATTGTAGAAAAACTTAAACAGAGTTTTATTGATATAAAATATGTTTAATAAAGTAAATTGATTTAGACCAGTATATTTAAACATTATGCGATTATAATTAGCGCTTATTGTTTATTATAAATTTATTGTGGTCTATACCCGTTATCATTCAAGATGCAAAAATCAGCAAGTCGTGAGGTGAACAGATTCTAGGTGTGAAGATGAAGGTCTAACGGGGTAAATCGAGACTTCACAACAACGAAGATGTTTGCCTCACG
>JBALXF010000175.1:0-6377 GCA_036961085.1 Psychromonas sp. | reverse complement strand
TACCTTGATAGATCCCCACGATAACCGTACCAATAAAATCACCTAATTCAGCAATGCTGATCTATTTGGTATTGTTCAACCGTCATTGGGGTGTAGGTAAGGTGAGTACCAAAGGCAAGGTTCATATAATCAGCCAGTTGATATTGTGATATCGCTTCGCCATGCAGATTATAGGTTTGCCCATTGTGTTTATCTTCAGTCAACATTTTTGCATAGGCATAAGCCAACTCGGTTCGCGTTGTGTAACCACACTTGCCATCACCCGCACAATTAGAAATACCCTGCTCTTTTTGATAGCTATCTATGTACTCGACATCTGGTTCAATATAGATGCCATTACGACCAACCACCCATGCCAGTCCACTTTCACGTATATCTTGTTCTGTTTGACGGTTACTCTGGATCACCGGAGAAAATGCGGTGTTTTGCTCTGCACCTTGCACACTGGTGTAAACTATTTTTTTAACGCCAGCCTTTTTCGCCGCCTCGATTACATTCCTATGTTGACCTATTCGTTTATCAGGGGCATCCATCCCCGAAACCAAAATAGTGTATCCACCGATTCTAATGATTGCTCAAGTTACTGTGGATTATTGTAATCTCCAGCACGCACCTCAACACCAAAATGCTTTACTTTTTCAGGCGTACCTTTAATCTTATTTATCTTTTACGGCACTTTTCACTGTGCTTTTTAGCTTATGCATAAACGTCTTAAAGTGCGGCATAAAATCTGCGAACAAAGCATGTTTACTATTCTGCATCATCACTGGACCTAATAGACGTAGTGCAACGGCAACTCTGGTTGCAAGTGGTGCTTCCAAGCCACTACCTTTGTTTATCTTATCTATCACATTAAACAAATCTTCTCTGTCTTCAAATTCAAACTGTAAGGTTTTGTGATTCTCTAATTCTGAGTTCACTTCTTCAATAGTGATACGGTAGCGGTTATCTTTTATTGTTTGTCCGATCATAATTAATTTCTCTTGTCTCTTTGTAATAAAATGTAGTATTAATTTTTCGTAGTTAGTCAGTAAATTACGGCTAACTAGATCTTTAAAAATCGTTCAATTTTAGGTTTCACTGTCAGTGAAATAATGGTGATTAACGTTAAGCCTAAAGGCAGTGCTGCTAGAAAACCGTTAAATCACCCCAAACTGGATTGATTGATTTAAGACCTGTGATTAATGCTTGGTCATCTAACACTGCGTTTTTGTATTCAGTTGTCATCATTTCTTTCCTTCAAATTAAGTTGTTTATTGGTTCGCTGTAGCGAGTGAGATGAAGTATAGAGATTTGAGACAATGAAAAAACCACACGGATGGAACATCACTTATGCAAATACTGCACAGGTAGAATGTGTCTATATATGAAATTAAGCTGTGCAGTAAAATGGGCAATTAAAGGTTTTAGTTGGGCAATAAAAATAAACTAATAGATCACTGGAAATTTAAAAGGATGTAATTGGAGTAAAATCGGTACTATGCAGCTTATTGCAGGTGTTAATTATTGAACAGCTAAGACTTGTTACTTCTGATGAAGTTGGTATTCCACATTACCGGCTCGAAACACCTCGCCGGTAAGCGTACTCTGTGTTTCTTCTTCTGTTTCTGACACATTGAATAGCATATATAAGGTAAATAATGCGATGGGTATCATGCTTCATGATTCCTTTGAATATTAAGGGGCTACGCCCTTGGTGTATGTTATTTATGCAAAGTCCTAAGAGTAGATTCACTAGTTAATTTTAGTGCAATAAAACATAATTTACAGGAATTAGTGGAAACAATAAGTAGTTCAAACACTATGTCTAATATAGCTATGGGTGATGTGTAATACCAAAAGAATTAAAAAGGTGATCATCCTTGCTGGTTAAAATTATCCCTAACTGCGTTGTGAGTTTTGAAGTGAGAACAACTATCTCCTGCAACTCACGCCTTGTTAGCGTAAATTTTTCCTGCGCAACATCTGATCACTAACTTAATTCCATTGGTATAAGTTGTATAGATTGTATTGGGTAGGAAATATTGAAATGGGTAGTTAATTTGAGGTAAATCAGAGGATTAAAAAAGGGTAACCGAAGTTACCCTTTTTATTATTGTATTAAGCACAAAATTTTAATCTCAAACAATCTATGGATTAAAATTAAGCGACTTCTTGCTCAGCCTGTTTTTTAGCTAAAGCTTCAAGCATTGATCTAGTCACTAAGGTAACCCCATTTTCGGTCACACGGAAACCATTAGCTATATCTTGGTCTCTATCGTAACCAATAACCAAACCAGCAGGTACATTACATTTACTATCAAGGATCACTCGTTTTAACTTACAGTGCTCGCCAACGTGACTTTCATGCAGTAATACCGACTCTTCGATAACACTGAAAGAGTGTGTATGAACACTTGAATATAACAATGATTTACGAACGATTGAACCAGAGATAATACAGCCACCAGAAACCGTTGAATCTAACGCCATACCACGACGCTCATCATTATCAAAAATGAATTTAGCTGGTGGAAGCTGTTCTTGATATGTCCAGATCGGCCAAGATTTATCATATAAATCAAGTTGTGGGTTAGGAGTTACAAGCTCCATGTTTGCTTCCCAAAATGAATCTAATGTACCCACATCGCGCCAGTAAGGTTGGTTAACACTATCTGGGTCTTTAAACGCATATGCATATACTTTACATTTATCGATGATAGCAGGAATGATATCGTGCCCAAAGTCATGGGTAGAATCATCTTCACAGCCATCTTTTAAAAGTTGATCGAATAAAAAGTCAGCATTAAACAGGTAATTACCCATTGAAGCTAAACATTTACCTGGGCTACCTGGTATTTCAGTAGGCTCTGCAGGTTTTTCGTTAAAATCTACAACTCTGCTTTCATCATTTACTGTCATAACACCAAAGCTTCCAGCGGCTTCTTCAGTATCTACTTTAAGACAACAAACTGTCATATCAGCATTGTTTGCAACATGCTCAGCGATTAGCGTGCCATAATCCATACGGTAAACATGGTCGCCTGATAAAATTAAAACATATTTAGGGTTGTGTGAACGAATAATATCTATATTTTGATATACAGCGTCTGCCGTTCCTACATACCAATCTTCACCTGTCTGTTGCGATGCAGGTAAAACTTCAACAAACTCTTTCGCTTTAAAACTTCCCCAACCACGACTGATATGTCGAATTAACGAATGAGACTTATATTGTGTTGCAATACCTACACGGTTAATACCTGAATTAATACAGTTTGATAATGGGAAATCGATAATACGGAATTTACCACCGAAATAAACGGCAGGTTTTGCACGTGAATCGGTCAGTTCAAATAATCGGCTACCACGGCCACCAGCTAAAACTAATGCATAAGTATCTTTGGTTAGGTTGCTAATATGTCTGTCGTTATTGTGGGGCATAAAAATCTCCGGAGAGTTGTAAAAGTTAGTAGGAGTTGAAAAGATTCAACATTTAATTTAAGACAAGTAAAAGCCGCTTTTCCATGGCTTTTTCAACATAAATATATCAACAATAATATTTATTAATATATTTATGGTTATGATATGAGTTTAAAGAACGTAAGAACTGCTTTAGAATATAGATCTATATCAGTTCGAATGCGATTACTATATAGAATAAGTTATTGTTAACGCGTTAACATAGATCAAGAATATTACAATAACGTGATAAAAACTTGATTAACCATTCAAAAATGTGAGCCAGATTAAATACTAAATCAGTATCCAGTCCGCACAGCAAACACACTACATCGCCTGGTAATTCAAAACAACCAGTTCTATAAATAAAACTCTATCAAATAAAAACTAGCTAACTGCAAATTCCAATTAACAGATAACACTTGTCAGTATTTTTTAAATTGACTTTAGGCGTCATCCTAACCCCTTGTAATTTATTACTTACGAACATTCCCAGAGTAAAATAAATTTAATTTTATTTTACTCTTTTTGGCTCATTTACTTAACAGGTCAATAAGACCTCCTAGGTACAAATATTCAATAAGGATAAGATACATTAATTTGATTAAAAAATAACCATTGTAAAAGTTATACATGACATAACAAAAACTGATGCATTATTTTGATAGCGCGTTGACATTTAATTTATAAACTAAAGAGCTAAGATTAAGCCTAGCAAATATAAGGATAGATGATTGAAACGGTTGTAAAGGCGAATGCTCTTACATTTAAAGCAATGCAGTTTCAGCAATACCTTTATATGAATGGGTGAAAGCTTGTTGATTAATTATTTAGTACCTTTATGGACGTTTCAACTAAATAGCTAACGCTTATGCATCACACTAATATCACTATAATATCACCTTGAAACTTAATGAGTTTTTCAAAATGTGTTATAAATAACTAAGGTCTAAGTTATTTCTGTTTTTCGCCATTTAAATAAGGTTTCCATGAAGATTCTCTGTGACACTCACTCTCATACCATCGCTAGCACCCATGCTTATAGCACTGTTCATGATTATATTACTTCAGCAAAAGTAAACGGACTGCAACTTTTTTCAATAACAGATCATGCGCCAAGCATGCCAGATGCTCCTCATATGTGGCACTTTGGTAATATGAAGGTTATTCCTCGCATTGTAGATGACATTGCTATTTTAAGAGGTATTGAAGCAAATATTATGAATACGCCTTATGAGCGTGCCACAAACCGTAATCTTGATTTACCTGATTCATTGCTACCTTATTTAGATTTTGCGATTGCAAGTTTTCATGAACCGGTGTTCACACCCGCAGGCATTAAAGAAAACACCAAAGCCGCTATCCAGGCGATAGAAAGTGGTGTTATTCAAATTTTGGGTCATCCGGGCAATCCCAATTACCCGCTCTATCAAGAAGAGGTAGTGCGAGCAGCCAAAGATAACAATGTATTAATTGAAATAAACAATAGCTCTTTTAATCAGTCTAGAAATGGCTCGGCACCCTTTTGTGCCTCATTAATTGAGCTTGTTGATAAACACAGTTGGAAAGTCAGTGTCAGTAGCGATGCACATATTAGTTTTCAAGTGGGCATTTTTGATCAAGCGATTGCAGCTTTAGAGCAAGCGAACTTTAATAGTAATAACATTGTGAACCGAACGCCTGCGACGTTTATCGACTTTTTATCTGAGCATAAAAAACCGGTTGCTGAAGAGTTACAAGCCTGGCTTAAAACAAAAGCTGATTGAGAAAAATATCATTGTGGATAATCACGACTGCGTAAACAATTGTGATTATACAACTTGTAGTATATCTATTAAATTTTTTGCTGCATTTCGCGGTGACTTTGCATGACAAATTGCCGACACTAAAGCAACGCCATCAACATGGGTCGCGATAATTGCGTCCAAGTTAGCAGTGTTAATACCGCCTATTGCGACGATTGGAAACGAGCTTTCAATAACCGCTTTGGCAAGTCCTTCAATGCCCCATTCTTTCTTGATGTTATTTTTTGTTGGGGTAGCAAAAATCGCACTCAAACCTAAATAATCTAGCGGCAAAGACTCCGCATCAATAAGCTGTTGTTCATTTTCAATAGACAAGCCAAGTATCTTATCCTTGCCGATTAATTGACGCGCTGTTTCTACTTGCATATCCGATTGACCAAGGTGCACACCATCTGCATCAATTGCCAAGGCAACATCCACTCTATCGTTAATAATTAACGGTACACCGGTTCCTTGTAAGATAGCTTTCACAGCTAATGCTCTTTCGATAAAAACACGAACATCGCCCTGTTTTTCTCTTACCTGTACCATTGTCACGCCACCAGCAACCGCCTCTTTCACAACATTTTTCAATGTCGCAAGATCTTGTTTATCATCAGTCACTAAATATAAACGGTATGGGTTCATTATTACTCTCACTTTTTACTCGAAGTTTTACATTCAACCTTTAAATTTATGTCACAAATTTTAAAAGCTGAATGCAAATAACATTAGGCTATCTTTAAACGTTGGATAAGGGTTTCTTGGTCTAACTGATACAGAGCATCTAGTAAATTCAGCTGTAAACTACCCGGGCCTTTTGATTGCTCTGCAGCAATTTCACCTGCAATAGCGAAGATCGCGGCAGCGGCTAATCCAGTTTCTTCTCCTACCGCAGCAAAAGCGCCAGTAAGCGCACTTAATGAGCAGCCCATTCCAGTTACATAGGTCATCATTTGATCGCCATTTTGCAACTTAACTTGCCCCTCAGATGAGATGACAAAATCAGTCTCCCCTGAAATAACAACGCTACATTGATAAGTTTCAACTAAATAAGCAGCAGAGCCCACAGCTGCATCACTGCTATCTAGGGAATCAACGCCTTTACTTTGTGCTTTTTCACCCGCCAATGCGATGATCTCAGAAGCATTG
>JBALXF010000174.1:1033-6388 GCA_036961085.1 Psychromonas sp. | reverse complement strand
CATGGGTATATATAATAAAGCGTTAATGATTGGCGCAATTGATGAAGGAAAACCAGGAATTCGCTCTGGGCGTTTTTCTGCTTATGTAAGAGATATAGATAAAAACAAAATATGTTTATTTGAATAAAAATACTTATATGCCTAAAAACGAGTTACGGAAGCAACCCAATAACGTCCCATAAAAATCTTACAATTGTTGTTCAAACGTCTGTGCAACAGTTATTATTGACCTTTGACTGATCGAACAACCATGATGGAGGATACTGTGCCAAATACCACTTCAACAATACTATCAATTAAGTTAAACAACTTTCTCCATCGTATTGATTGTAAAGCGACAATGGTAGAACTTGCTACTCAACACTGTTGTAGCTTAAAGCGTATTCGTCGCTCGAAAAACTGGTTACTAATGGGCAAGCAAAATCAACTTATTGAGATCAGTGATAAATTACGGCAGAAAAAAACACTGTGGATTACAGAGGCCATTGATAAAGCGCTACCAAAACCGACCTTTAATTTAACCTTTATAATGGAATCTAACCCTGAAATGACGGTCAATAAGTTAATGGCAGAGACTGGCTGCACGTTAATTGAGGCGCGATCTGCCATTGATACTGCAGAAGGTTTTATTTAATAACACTCAGCAAATGCTCTGGCATATTAATTTTCAAATTAGGCGAGTAACTCGGTAAAATCGCCCCATAATAAAACAGAAATGAGTATCTGAGCCTGTGGTGATATATGCCTCTCTCGCCTCAGTAAGCCGACTCGCAATCCCCAATTATAGTTACAAAAATACAAACTTGTAGTCAGTCAATTTCACCCAAACACAACAATTACAATATAACCTCCATAATTGTTACTGTCGTACCTCGATATTCTTCTTCAGACTTCTTACTCCAACCTAATTTAGAATAAAAATCTTCATCAGATGGCGTAAATAGGTATAACTTTCTAACTCCCTGCTCCTTTGCTTTGTGCATAATATGCCTGACCAACAAACCACCGTAACCGTGCTTACGATGACTAGCTGAGACATATACACTAGCAAGCCAAGGTGATAATTCTTGATGTGTGTCCATGTCAGATTCAATTATTGCAGCGGATCCAATTAATTCATCGTTATTTTTACCTATAAATGTACTAGGTACAAAATCAGTATCAAGATGCATCTTCATTCTTTCAATTCGTTGTTCGAGACTCCCATCGGGATTTAAATAAGACCATTCCTTATGATGCCATTCGGCAAGTTGCACTATATGCTGTGTTTCTTCTTTTATATTTATAATATTCATATACTTCACTTATTTGAGTCCGACGCATTATCAAGGAACTGTCAAGTTAACGAAATCTGGACCAAAAATCACTTTAAATTTAAAAGTAACTTCTTGATATAATGTTCTGCAATGGTTCTGATTCGAGAGAAAATGACTGTATTTAAGCAAAAATTGACAATATCCGGAGTCGTTAGAAGTTATTCCGGCAACGGTACAGATGATGAAGATTATCGGAAAGGATGCATTGTGCTCTCTAAAGAAGGCTTGATAAACCCCATTCACACGGGAAAAGTCATGGAAACTTTTAACAAACACTGTGGTTTTGACGATATTTCTAGCATCTAGCCCAGCTTCTTTTACAATCGCTAATGCATTTAATAAAGATTGAGTCACCTGCTCAGCAACGTCTTCTACCATTGCTTTGGTTTGTAGGCAACTGACCGGAGGCAATACAAAAGTAGCTAAATTTACACCTTGTACCTAGGGGCCAATAGCTACAGGATAACCTGACGTTTTAATTTCAATCACTTTTATTTTCGTATTTAATAGACTAGTTATCTCTATTTCTAAATAAGTTGGATAAGACAACTAGTCACTTCTGAACTTAATAATTAACTTTAACTATCCTGTAAACGATGGAAGTAAGCCTAGCATCGACATGATGTGGAACACAGCGGTTAACACTCCAAAGCCCATTACGATATAGATCATGACTTGGCCACCTGGTGCTTTAAAACCTTCATCGCCCTTATCTAACATACGCGCCTTTCTTACGAGAAGGGCAGGAATGATACACGTCCAAACCGTTGCAGCTGCGCCTGCGTAGCCAATGACCATGACAAAACCAAATGGGAATAGCAATGAGAGCATTAGAGGTGGTAAGAAAGTAACCAACCAAGTTTTTGCGCGACCTTGTTTGCTGTCTTCAAACTTGAATAGATCAGCTAAATAGTCAAATACACCAAGTCCAACGCCAATGAAAGAGGATAAAATAGCCGCCATTGAGAAGGCATTGATCGCATTTTCTACTTTTTCAGACTCAATAACTGAAGCTAAGGCAGTGAGTAATGCATCTACGTTCCCACCTTGTTCGATGATTGGTCCAAACTGAGCTCTTGGAAGATTTCCATAAATACTGAACAGCCATAGAAAGTACAAGCTTAGTGCGATTATTGTGCCTATTAATATCGCGTGTTTTGCTTTTTTTTCATCACCATAGTAAGCACGCATGGATGCTACCGAATGATGATAACCAAACGATGTTAAAGCGACAGGTAACATTGCCAATGCATAGGGTGCATAACTTGTTTCTTGGTTGATAGTGTCAAATAGTACCGACATATCTACATTGATTGCTAACCCAGATACACCAAATATAAAACTTAAGACCATGAATAAGATCAAGACAACTGAAATTTTATCTACCGCTCGGGTGGAGTGCCACACAAAAGCAGAAAACACTAGCACAAATAAGATAGAAGCGATTTTGCTATCAAGATTCAGCATATCTTGAAGGATAAGGCCTGAAGAGGTGATATAAGCATAAAGTAATATCCCGCCTACAAAATAAACCGCCACGTTATTTACCATGTTAACTTTGTCGCCAAGAATATCTTTGGTTACCGTATTAAAGGATACCTTTAAGTCATAATGCTTAAAGGCTTCCAACAACATCCAACCGGAAACCGTCATTATGATCATTGTTAATGTAATCGCGAGGACTGACCAAATCGTCCACGCCCCCGCTCCTGCACTTGGGAGTCCTAACATGCCAGCACCAACGCAGACGCTGGCTACAATGCATCCTCCTCCTATTAATGAGGGGGTATTTTCCTTAACAATTTCATTTGATGAAAATATAGAAGTCTGTTCCATAACTCATTCCTTTGATAATTTAACTTTATCGGGTTCTGAATATAAATGTATTGTTTTACTGCTTATTCAGGTGGAAGCGTCCCCTAATAGGAACGCTTCTATATTGTAATTAAGCTTCTTCTAGCACCTTAGTTTCCGTTTTCGGTGCTTCTCGCTTCACTGACTCAACCTCTTTGAGTCGAGCTGTAAAATGTCGAAGTACCGCTGGCTCATAGGTAAAGTCCAGCCCTTTAACATTGGCGGCGTTTTCCTTCACTTTTTGGAATGCTTCGATAACAAAATCCATATGCGTTTGAGTGTAAGTAGCGCGTGGGATAGTCAAGCGAAGTAGCTCAGCAGGACAAGCATGCTGCTTGCCTGTCACCGGATCACGGCCTAGTAATAGAGATCCGATTTCAACTGCGCGAATACCGGCTACTTTATAGAGCTCACAAGCGAGTGCATGTGCTGGGAACTGTTCACTTGGAATATGTGGTAATAGCTTACCAGCATCAACGAATGCCGCATGCCCACCCGCCTGCTGACATACAATACCAATGCCTTCTAAACCATCTACAAGATATTGAACTTGGCCGATGCGATATGCAAGCCATTCCTGACGCATCCCATCATAAAGCCCAACAGCAAGACGCTCCATCGCACCACCTTCAAGACCACCATAGGTTGGAAAACCTTCCTGAATAACACATAAAGTCCTACTATCTGTGTACACATCAAACATTGACTCATCTTTAAAACAAAGTAACCCGCCCATCTGTACCATCGCATCTTTCTTCGCAGACATAGCTAGACCATCAGCATACTTATAGGTTTCACGAGTGATTTCTTGGATAGTCCAATCTTGGTAAGCAGACTCACGCTGTTGAATAAAGAAGGCGTTCTCAGCATACCGAGCGGAATCCATAATGACTGGAATGTCATATTTCTGAGCGATTTCATACACAGCTTTCAGGTTAGCGATAGAGACAGGCTGGCCACCAGAAGAGTTATTGGTAATGGTACTCACAATGTAAGGTACGTTTGCCGAGCCTGCTTCAAGAATCGCTTCTTCTAGCTGGACCAAATCAAAGTTACCCTTGAAATCTGCATTTACAGAGGTATCAAATGCTTCTTTTGTATACACATTCTTTGCTTTACAGCAGTTTATTTGAGTGTGCCCCTGAGTAGTATCAAAGAAATAATTAGACAATGCGACCATCTTACTACGATCTAACCCCTTTTCCATTTCACGTTTTTTAATAAGCACCGGAATGTAAATTTGCTCTGCACCACGACCTTGGTGCGTCGGAATGGTTAATTCATAACCAAAAATATCTTTTACCGCGTTCGCAAGTGCGTAATAGCTGCGGCTACCACTGTAGGCTTCATCACCGCGAAACATTGCTGCTTGCATATCTTGGGTAATCGCACCCGTGCCACTGTCAGTAAGTAGGTCAACAAATACGTCTGCACTATCTAGCAGGAATGGGTTCATACCTGATTTTAAAATCGCTTGTTCACGATATTCACGAGTAGTACGTTTTACAGGTTCAATAACACGGATGCGAAATGGTTCAGGTAAATGTTTAAAGTTTTCCATAATAATGCCTTTATTCTTAGAGGGTGCCAAATTGCACCATGAAATAATTTTTGCTTGTATTATAAAATCAATAGCATGCCTTCAGACGCTAGTTAATGAGCTGATTTTAGGGTGAGTAAAACCGCGCCAAATAAATAACGAAATATTGAAAGTATTAATTTTTTTAAATAAGAAAGGCGTAAATCTTCGACTTTGTACTGCAAAGAAAAATAATAAGGTATCTAATAAAATCATTAGTATTCTAGATAAAAGGTGTTAAAACACCTTTGCTTTCGCAAATAAATTTATGAGTAAGAATACAAAAAATGAATGATTAAAAAATATTTAATATTTTCAATCGGCGCGAAGAACGCCACTGAGATTTATTCAGAAGATAGATGAAAGGAAAGTTTGTAATCAAGATTATACCAAGCCAACAATGTCATAAACAATGCAGATTGCCATTTAAGGTACAAGTTCATTTTATGCCCCTAGGTGATGAATTAATCATAAAAATATAATCAACTCCAGTGCAGCGATTATCATATATTAAAATTAATAATCATATGTATATCCTTAATAAATGTGAGGTGAACGTACAAATAATATACGCATAAATCAAAGTGAGTTATCTGAGGGCTTCAG
>JBALXF010000174.1:0-1023 GCA_036961085.1 Psychromonas sp. | reverse complement strand
AATTGATAATGCATGACGACCTAGTATATTGATATTGGAGAACAAAAATCTAAGCCGCACCCTGCCTCAAACCGAGCTAGAAAGCTAAGGCACAAACGCCCCCAAACCGACTTACAAACTGAAAATAAATGACTAACGTACAACATGTACTGAACAACTTGCGTGCCGCACTACCTGACTGGCAGTAGATCCTAGCAATAAATCCTGCATCCCGGGGCGGTGCGATGCCATTATAATTAAATCTGGTTTGTTTTTTTTGGTCCAATCCAGAATCGTTCGGCCTGCATGACCTTCAATCACGACCCCTGTAGCATTTTCTAGTGTCGCGCTCAATGCGTCTATCTCTACCTGCATTTCTCTGCGCTGTTCTGCTAAATAATCATTCGGTATATAGATAAGTACGTATGATGGTATTTGCTCAACAACATGCAACAGAGTCACTTTGGCATCAGGTGTTGCTAACAATTTAGCCAGTTTCAATGGTATCGAGGTATTGCGTTCGACGTCAAAGGAAATGGGAACAAGAATATTATTATACATAAATAACACCTCCATTCATGATAGGTTTGTATACTCGATTTCAGTTAATCCAGCTTATTCAAGCTCAGATCTAACTAAAAATATCCATACATTTACCTGATTACCCATAAACCTCAGCCATAGATAGACACCTTTGTGGCATCGGCGGTGTTCGCAAAGCTACGTACATAAATCGAGGCAACATATTTTCAAGGGCGAAACGACGATTGAATCTATAACAATATTCGGCTAAATACCGGGGTAAATGTTTGTCGCTGATAGAGTGGTAAGTGCCTGTTATTGAATTCTTTATGTTACCAATCATTGTATTAACCCAAATAAATTGCTCTTTAGTTATACTTGCAGGACCACCTCCAGTAACGGTACTCGAATGTCCACATTTAGCTTCAGTAACAGCTGTAAAACAAGATAGTCCATCAGATACTACAAAACTTCCTGCCGCCAAATGTTGTTTAGCCCAACGTGCCACTTCTGATAATCGAA
>JBALXF010000173.1:0-6394 GCA_036961085.1 Psychromonas sp. | reverse complement strand
CTTGCCATTTACGAGTCTGCAATTTGCCTTCAACATAAATTTTAGCGCCTTTTTTCAGGTACTCACCACACATTTCGCCTAAACGGTTAAACACTGTTAGACGATGCCATTCGGTTTTGTCTTTACGCTCACCCGTTTGTTTGTCTTTCCAACTTTCTGTTGTCGCTAGGGTTAAGTTTGCAACGGCGCTGCCATTTGGCATATAACGCATTTCAGGATCTTTGCCCAGGTTACCTACTAGTACGACTTTGTTTACACTACGGTTAAACATGTTTTTGCTCCGCTTTGACTGAATATGATGGTTAAGTATTTGCTAAAATTTCTTTCGCTTTTTTCAATGCAAAGACTTGATTATTTACTTTGATATAAACTGTTTGCTCTTCGATGATGATCACTACTTCTAAGACACCTTCGAGCGCGATTAGTTGCTCAGTCATTTGCTGAGCATGTGCTTCATCTGTTATTAACGTGGTGATGGTATGGGTACGCACTTTACTAGGATTATGCATCCCCAGTGAAATAAAGAACCAAACCACAATTAATCCGGCTAAAAATAAAAATAAGCCACTACTGCCAAGTAGTTTATAGGATAACCCACCCAAAATGCCACCAAAAAAAGCACCTAAAAACTGATATGTGCTATAGATGCCCATCGCGCTGCCTTTTTGTCCTGCAGGAGAAAGCATTGAGATAAAAGCAGGCAGTGATGCCTCTAAAAAGTTGAAGGCGGTAAAGTACAGTAAAATGGAAATAAACATGATAACAATGGATTGTGAATTCAATGACATAATTACTAAACTCAATGCCATTAACAAGATAGCAAACAGGTAAAATTGCTTATTCATGTGTTTACGCGCAGCCATGATAAGCATCGGCACGATCAAAATAAATGAGATAAGCAGGGCTGGCAAATAAATATGCCAATGCTCTTCTACCGACAATTGCATATTCTGTAATTGTAATGGCAGCACTACAAACATAGCTGTTAATGCCATGTGTAAAATAAAAATACCACAGTCTAAACGCAGTAATTGTGGATCTTTAGCGAGTTTTCGAAGCAGAGCTGGGATTGGAATCGTTTCACCACGAGGTGCTTTACTGACTACGTGCGGTACTAAAAAATGTACAATAGCAATGCCGGTTAATGCCCCGGCTGCGGTAATAAAAAATAGCCCTTGTAGGCCAATAATCGGCGCTAATACAGGCCCTGCAACCATGGCAACTGCAAAAGCAAGCCCGATGCTTACGCCAATCATTGCCATTGCTTTCGGGCGTTGCTCTTCTCGTGTGACATCCGCGGCTAATGCTAATACTGCACTTGCGATCGCACCTGCACCTTGAATAGCTCGACCGATCGTTACGCCATAAACGGTTTCCGAATAAGCGGCAATTAAACTACCTATTGCGAAAATGATCAGCCCGCCAAAAATAATTGGTCGACGACCAAATCGATCCGATAGCATACCTGCTGGAATTTGTAATAATGCTTGAGTTAAGCCATACGCGCCGATTGCAAAGCCAACCCAGATTGGAGAATAACCAACCAGATCCTGACCATAAATAGCAAAAACTGGCATGATCATAAACAGACCGAGCATACGTAACGCAAACACTAATGAAAGTGATAAAGCGGTGCGCTTTTCAAGTGGATTTAAAGCATCTGATTGCATTGAACATCCATATTTACAGACGAGGGAGCGAGAAAAATAAGTGGAGCGGAATAATAACATGGGCGAGCACAGATAGGATCTTATTTTTAGCGCAATAATTGATAATTTTATCTATAATGTGCACCTATTATCGCTTATTTTCGGAGTTCGTTGTGCTGAGTTATCGCCATTCTTTTCATGCAGGCAATTTTGCTGATGTTTTAAAACATACAATCTCAACCTCTATTCTTGACTACATGCTTAAAAAAGATAAACCTTTCTGTTACCTAGATACTCATTCGGGGTGTGGCGCTTATTCTCTTAGCTCTGAACAGGCACTAAAAACCAAAGAGTTTAACAACGGTATTATGCGTCTCTGGGGACGTAAAGACTTACCTTTACCGGTTGCTAATTATGTAGAGCAGGTTGTTGAATTCAACGCACAAAGTGCGCTTAAACATTACCCAGGTTCTCCGAGTATTGCGCGCCAAAAGTTACGCGAAGATGATCGTATGTTTTTGTTTGAGTTACACCCGAATGAATTTACTAATATGCGTGAAAATTTTTCCGGTGACAGACAAATTAAAATGTCTAAAAGCGATGGTTTACAAGGGCTTATTGCAAATATGCCACCTAAGGAACGTCGCGGCTATATTTTGATTGATCCTTCTTATGAAATTAAGAGTGAATATCAAGAAGTGGTTGAAACGTTAATCGCGGCATATAAACGTTTTGCAACTGGCACCTATGCACTTTGGTATCCGGTTATTAACCGTGTGACGATTAACAGAATGGAAAGAGAACTAAAAAGCTCTGGCATTAAAAATATTCAATTATTTGAGTTGGGTATTTTAGCTGACTCTGATGAAAGAGGAATGACGTCGAGTGGCATGATCGTTATTAATCCGCCTTGGACATTACAAAAAGAGATGCAAGAGTCATTACCATTTCTGGCAAAAACCTTAGGTGAAGATGGCGAAGGATATTATCGCATTGAAACCCTAGTCGCTGAATAGAGCTTCTCAGAATATGGCATAAGCCTTTACTCTCGCTATAAATCAAAAAAACCGGCTATTTTTTTATTAAAACAGCCGATTTTTTATGAGTGCTTTTTAAAATGTAATAGTGTGCGCAGTTTAGAATAGCGATCTGCTTTGGGTTTATCCTTGAGCACAGATTGTCCTGCTTTTTCAATATCGACAATACCAGAACGATTAATAGTCACTTTATAACGTTCAAATTGCTCATCGTATTGGCCTTGATTCAAAGCCAAGATAATATTAATTTGGTAGCGTCGTTCGATAGTAGTGGTTTGAATTTTACCCTTGTTTGTGGTCGAATCCGCTTGATCAAATACCTTGCCGCTTCCACCTTCTAAGTAACGCGCGAAAGGGCGGAGACTAAACACCATGGTTTCTTCCAATGTATCATACCCGGCTTGAAAGCCATGTTTGCTAACTTTTGTTTCAGCGCGATAATGTAACAGCTCTGCACTTTGTTTATGGTGTGTATGACGCTTGGCTAATAAGTCTCGTGTCTGCTTAGGCAGGTTCTTGGCCTTAATATAATCTAACCATACTTTTTGCTTGGCTAATTCTAAATGGCTCATTGAATCTTTTAAGGTGCGCGCCCATTTAGGTTTGCCTTTACGGATCCAACGCCAAAGCATATTTTTAAAATCTTCTTTAAATACTTCTCGAATCCCATATATTACTGCAAGTATGAAAACCATCAGTGTCGTTAACTGACTGAATGCACCTTGAGTTTTAATAATTAATACCAATACCACACTCATAATCAATGCCGTGGCTACGCCAGTTACTACCTTGCGGGTTATGTTACCTAATTCATGTGTGACACTTTTGAAAATAACGCCAAACTCAATTAAACGACGTAATAAGCGCATTTTATTGGCGATACGATTGGCATCTTTCAGAGTTGCTTCAGAGTTATAAACTTTTTCTTTGCGATATAAGTTTTCCTCTTCACAAATAGCCAATAAACCTAAACGCTTTTCCGAAAACTCTGAGGGACGTGGTTTTTTAGCTAACATACCTAATATTGTTTGCTCTGTGTACCAAGATAAATAGTTGTCTACGTTTTCAAAGATAGACAGTAGCTTGGCATCTTTTGGAATATGGGTACGATGTTTTTTCAATATTGCAAAACTGTGTTCAGTAATATCCAGTGTTTCTTCATAAAAATCATGCAAGCTTTCACTATCATCGATATTTAAAGCTTCTTTGCTATCTGTGTCTAACGCAGTTATGTATTGGTAAGCAAACAGGTTGAGATTGGATTTATATTCATCAGGGGAGCGCTTCATGCGACTCGCAAAACGCGTATGTAGTAATGGTAGGTGTAACCCTTTAGTAAAATAAGCGCGTCGCCCTTTAATACCAGCATAAAAATAATCAGTTTCGGTGAGCGTCGTTTTGTTAATACCCATCTCTTTGGGTAAAGAGAAGTACAAATCAATTCGACGTTGCTCCCCCTGTTTTAGTCGTTGGGAAACTAGAATAGCAAGCTTTTCTTGCTGTTTAAGTTTAATGTTATGCAATCATTGTTTCCTTGTTGAACATTATAATTTTCCCTTGTAGAGCATTATAATTTGGCTTTGTTATTGATTTTAATAAGTATATGTTGTAATTGGATAAATGCTGATTAGTTTTGTTATTTATTTGGCTTACTCTTAGGTGTTATGATTAAAAAATCCTATTTTATCTACTTATGGTAATTAACATGAAACTTTCGTTATTAACTCAACCTATCTATGACCACCTATACTCTGATATTCTTCAGTTTAGAGAAACTTTTGACTTACCTTGTGATGATTTAGCTTCATTAGATTGTAAAGCAGATACTTTACATACTTCTTTGATCATTGAAGAGTTAACTGAGTTAGCTGCCGCAGATTCTAAAGTAGAGCAAGCAGATGCAATCGTTGACAGTGTATATGTCTTAATGGGGCGCTTAGTTCACCGTGGTGCATCACAAGTTAGCAACAACATTGAAATCAGTTACTTGGTTGATCTGTTATTAAATGTTGCTAAAAACCTAGAAATTGATTTCTTACCTTGTTGGGATGAAGTGCACTCGAGCAATATGAGCAAAGTGTGTCGCAATGCACAAGAGTTCCAAGAAACTCAAGCATTTTACGCGAAACAAGATATTGAAATTATTGACAGTGTTAAGGGCAATTTTATTATTGCTAAATGTGCTAAAGATGTGCAAATGGCAGGCAAAATAGTACGTGAAGGTAAAGTCTTAAAATCTGTGTATTACCGTCCTGCAGATATTGCGGCGTTAGTCGGTTAAAGAATTTGCTTGTGTAATTTACTAGTTTTAATTGAGTCGTCAGTAAAATAAGCCAGTACGCCAAAATACAAAAAAGCCACAAATATTCATTTGTGGCTTTTTTTTTGAAACTTTTAGCTTTTATTTAAAGATTCAGATTCAAAGGCTCTGATTCAAATAATAAATCGCTATTTTTGTGTTCACTTATTAGCGTACACCGACCATGATCAAACCTGGTATAACAAAGAATGTGCCAATAACATAAGCCAATGCTAATAGTTTGTTGTTAGTACCCACTTCTGCTAAGCGCTCTGCTGCATTTAAAGGTATTTCACGTAATACCGGAATACCATAGATAACCACAACCGCTAATACATTAAAGAAGAAGTGAACTAATGCGATGGTTAATGCAGCTTCTGCTGATAACCCTGTAATTGCAGTAGCAGCTAATAATGCGGTAATTGTTGTACCGATATTAGCGCCCAAAGTGAATGGGTAAATCTGACGAGTGGTAAACATGCCACTACCGGCAAGTGGGATCATCAAACTAGTTGTCGTAGAAGAAGATTGCACCATAACAGTCATCAGCGCGCCTGAAGCAATACCTGTCATCGGACCTTTACCAATAGTGCTATGTAGTAGGTTTTTCGCACGTCCAACGAGTACTTTTTTCAGTACCTTACCTAAGAAGGTAACTGAGAATAAGATAATCAATACACCTAGGGCAACTAATGCAAGACCCGCCATTTTACCCGGTATAAATGAAACTAAGTTACTAACAAAATCAACACCAGGTTTAGTAAGAGGTTTCATAAAGTTAACCCCTTTCATTGAGATGTCTGCACTACCAACAAAGAAGTGAGAAGTTGCTGCGGCTAATTTTTCTAATAAACCAAACATCATCTCAAGTGGTAAGAAAATAATCACAGCCATTAAGTTGAAGAAGTCATGTACAGTTGCCGCGCTAAAAGCTCGTTTAAACTCTGCTTTGTCACGGACATGGCCGATAGAAACTATGGTATTTGTAATAGTGGTACCAATATTCGCACCCATAATCATAGGGATGGCGATTGGCATAGGTAATCCGCCTGCCACTAAACCTACAATAACGTCTGTAACCGTTGAAGATGATTGAACTAAAGCTGTTGCTAAGGTACCCAATATAAGTGCAACAAATGGATTTGTTACGAATTGGAAGATTTGCTCGGCGCCAGCAGCACCGCCTGAAAATATTTTAAAACCGCCGCTAACTGTACTTACTGCGACTAACATACTGTAAATTAAAAAGAAAACTGCTACCCAATTAAATAACTGACTGGCATTTTTTTTATTGTTTTGTACATCCATGGTTATTACCTATTTATGTAATCTATTTGATGACTATCTCTATAGCCATATATGACAATTATGTTTCAGTTTTTTTACAGGGGCATTACAGCAGAGAAATG
>JBALXF010000172.1:0-6412 GCA_036961085.1 Psychromonas sp. | reverse complement strand
CTACTGCGTTATTGCCTATTTATTGTGGAACAACCACACTACATAGGCTCTGCCTTGTATAAATAGCCAACAAACAGCTGCAAAAATAACCTTGAAAGATCAACAGACCCTAACATATGTACTAAATATTAATGCAAGAAGTTACGTTACTCCTTTTTTTTTCAGGTTATTGACGATAGCTTGTTGAGCGGTGGTGATATGAAGAGCAAAGTACGGTTAACTTTTAAGGATGTTTCAGCAACTCTATTTTCATATACCCAGCAATCAATCTAAAAAAATCATAATGTTATTCGTGGTTCGCTAGTATTTGTTTTAACAATCATAAATGAGTAGATAATAATCTGATTTAGTATAAATACATAAGGCGTTTTTTGTTGCTTTGCGAGTTAGAGAAAAAGGTAAGATACGCCCCATTGACGTTTACAGAGTCATAGATCATTAAAAACATCATACTGAACCTAACTCTGATTTGGATATAATTATCAAGCGGGTTATGAAAACCGCCAATTGTTAGAAATAGTGTTAGGAATTTCTCAAAAAGTGATGAGTAATTATATAAATCACTTGGCAGCAACTTCAGTGGATAAAGCCTTTGACGATTTGACTTGCTGAAACTAATGTAATGCTTGTTGTAAAAATATTTGACTTAAAAAATAGTCAATATTATATCATTGATTTAGATAGAATTAAATTTCCAAAATACACATGATTCGTTCTAAAAATAAGTATGGGTCATGTAGTGCAGTATTAATATCACGTGCTAACATTCATCTTACATGAATGTAAATAATAAAAATAAACTCAACTGTTAATTAAAGAATAATGTTTATGTGTTAATTGTCAAAACACACTAAATAAATAGTCACAATAGTACTAGGCAGATTGTTAGTTATACACCCATGTTACTTTATCCAAAGAAAATTAAATAAGAGAGTCTATTATGGACAATATTCTCAAAGCCAAAAAAGATACTTTAGGTGGATAAATGTAAAACGGGTTTTACCTCATCAAGAAAACCGCAGGAGTGGATGAAAGCTAAAGGTCGACGTTTAGTCATTGGAGTCGCCATAATGTTTTTAAGTGGGTGTGCAAGTATGTCAACACCTGGTGACCCATTCGAGCAAGTTAATCGAAAAAGTTGGTACTTCAATTACCAGATAATGGATAAATATGTCGTTAAACCAACATCCAAAGGTTATAAGAAAATACCTCAACCAGTCCGTAAAGGTGTGGCTAACCTGTTATCGAATTTAAGCGAACCTCTCTATGCTGTGAACAACCTTCTACAAGGTAAAGTAACTGATAGTGGCAGCACGGTGGCTCGCTTTGCCTTGAACTCGACTGTCGGTATATTAGGTGTTTTTGATGTTGCTACCGATATGGGCTTGACTAAAAAAGAAGAGACTTTTGCACAAACCTTTGGTGCATGGGGAGTCGGTAATGGGCCTTATATCATGTGGCCTATTTATGGAGCAAGTACAACGCGTAATACAGCGGGTGATCTTCTCGATACTTTTGTCTTTCCCTTAAATTTACTTTCTTTCGGACAAAGGCTCGGAAAATTTGCGCTGGAAGGTTTAGACAGTAGGATTGAGTTTGAACAATATGAACCCATGTTAAATAGCTCTCTGGATACATATGATTATGTTAAAGATATATACCTTCAAAGAGATGAATACTTGGTTAATGATGGGAATACAGACGAGGTTGAAGCTGATCAATTTGAGCCTGATGAATTTGATGAGTTTGATGAGTTTGATGAATTTGATGAATTTGATGACGAGCTACTCGACGAAAAAAATTAATTTTAAGAAAACGAGATAACCAATGGCAAACAAAAAAGTGTTTTCATCCTGCACGAGTGAATTAAAAAATATTCGAGAGTTTGTCATAGACTCATGCCGCGACTTTCCCCTTAGCGAAGCAAAAGTTAATGAGATCGTATTAGGAGTTGATGAGGCTTGTGCCAATGTTATCCGTCATGGCTATCATATGTCAAAGAAAGGCTGTTTAGAAATAGTGATCAGCAGTGATGATGATCACGCGCTATTTATGATTAAGGATGTTTGTTCAAAAATCACTGACAAGCAATTAACTCCAAAACAAGAAAACTTATGCAAGCCTGGTGGAATGGGCCTTTGCCTCATTCATTATGTAGCAGAAAAAGTAAGACTGATACCGCACAAGGGTAAGGGTAATTGGTTAGAACTTACGGTTAAATTTGAGTGAGATAAAATGAATATTGAGATTGAGAAATATAACAATTACCAAGTGGTTAAGCTTTATGGAGAAGTTGACCTGAGCAATTCGCGTAAAATCAAACTTGAAATTATTAAATTAATTAAGAGTAAAAACAATATCATTGTCGATTTTACTGACCTGCAATATATCGATAGCTCAGGTATGGCTTCATTGGTTGAGGCGTTCAATGAATCCAAAGAAAACAATACTGAGTTTCATATTGTTGATGCTAATGGTTCCCCTCTCCAGGTACTGCAATTAACACGTTTAAACACGGTTTTTAACTTAGCCGATTCAATAGAAACTGTGAGTATCAATGGCTAAACCTATCATTACCGTAGAAAATTTGTTTGCCCAATATGGAGACACCTTGGTACTCAAGGATGTTAATTTAACGGTTAACAAAGGGGAAATCCTAGTTATTATGGGAGGGTCAGGCTCGGGTAAAAGCACCTTGCTCAACCACATGCTTGGGCTTAAAACCCCCACTTCAGGCACTATCATGATTGATGATGTGGATGTTTTTACCGCTAAAAATAGGGAATTACGTAACTTACGTAAAAAAATGGGAGTGGCTTTCCAAGGAGGAGCATTACTGAGTTCTTTGACTGTGGCCAACAATGTCAAACTGCCCTTGGAACAGAATACTTCTTTAGATAAACAAACCATTGATATAATGGTACGCATGAAGCTTGAATTAATGAATATGGCTGGCACCGGGCATCTAATGCCCACTGAATTGTCAGGCGGCATGTTAAAACGAGCCGGATTAGCTCGGGCTGTCGTTATGGACCCTAAGTTACTGTTTTTTGATGAGCCATCTGCTGGTCTTGATCCCACTACCGCGGTAGAACTTGATGAGCTTATTTTGACCTTAAGAGATGCCATGAATATGACCATAGTGGTCGTCACGCATGAGCTTGAAAGTGTGTTTAAAATTGCAGACCGAGTTGTCGTATTATTTGCTGGTGAAGTTGTTGCCAACGGCAGCGTTGATGAAATCAAAAACTCGCCAGATGAACGTGTTCAAAACATGATCAATCGTAAGCCTAATACTCACAGAGACGATGGTGAAGTTTACTTCAATCGCTTGTTAGATAAGGGTGGAAATTGATGGTCTACTTATTTAAATCAGTCACTAAATTGGGTGAAGCGGCTCGACAGCATATCGACAATTTAGGCTTAGCGACCTTATTTTTACTACGCATTGTAAGTAGCCTATTTACGGGGTTGGTGTCATTCAAGCAAGTTATTAAACAAATTTATTTCATTGGTAACCGGTCTTTAGTCGTAATTATAGTCGCAGCTTTATTTACCGGTATGGTCGTGGCTCTGCAGTTTTACGATACGTTAGTGCGATTTGGGTCTGTCGATTTATTGGGCTCTGCGGTGGCACTGAGTCTTATTAAAGAATTAGGTCCAGTGATGACAGCATTGATGCTCATCGCACGGGTAGGATCTGCGACCTGTTCAGAAATTGGTATTATGCGCAACGAGCAACAATTCGATGCCCTTGATTGTATGGCCATTAATAGTTACCGCTACGTGATGTTGCCACGTCTGCTAGCTGCCTTGATTTGTGTGCCGATCCTTACTGGCGTTTTTGATTTAGTCGGTATCGGCGGTGGGTATATAGTCGGTATATACATTCAAGGAGGAAGTCCCGGTGCTTATATTCAAGGTGTGATGGATACGATTAGCTTTAAAGATGTATTGGTCGGTCAAATAAAATCGTTGGTATTTGGTTTACTTATTATGTGGATACCCTTGTTTTACGGCTTTTATTTACACTTGAATCAGAAAAACATGGGAGCCGAAGGCGTCAGTAATGGTACTACTCAAGCGGTGGTAATGAGTGCAATTATTATGCTGTTTAGTGACTATATCATTAGCTCATTAGCGCTATAATTAGAGGTAACAATGAAAAACAATTATGTCAATTTTATCGTAGGTGTGTTTGTATTGATCGGATTAGGGGCTCTGGTTTTTATGTCTATAACCATTGGAGGGTCATCCTTTTCAAATAGTGGTAAATATATTCTAGTATCAAAATTTGAAAATTCTTCAGGTTTAAAAGAAGGCGCCTTCGTTGAAATGTCCGGTGTACGGGTTGGTTTAATTAAATCGATTAATTACGATCCAGAAGCTTACGAATCAGTGGTTGAAATATCATTAGATAATAGCATCACAGTACCAGATGATTCATTGGCCTCTATTCGTACATCAGGTATTATCGGGGACAGATTTGTTAAAATATCCCCGGGTGGGTCATATGAAAATATGACTGATGGAGATGAGTTTATTGATACGGAATCATCAATCAGTATAGAAGAACTAATTAGTAAATATATGTTTAGTCAGGAGAAATAATGAAGTCAATAATTTTGTTGATAATGATGTTAGTGATGCCTTCCATCGGCTTTGCTGCACAAGACCCGACAGCACGCGTTAAATTAGGTGTGGAAGATATTATAAGTATCGCATCTGATACGGCATTGTCTGATGACCAGAAAAAACAATCACTCAGTGATGTCATTGAAAAGCATGTTGATTTACAAGCTTCTGCTCAACGCGTGTTAGGTAAGTACTGGAGACAGGCAAGTGATACAGAAAAACGTCAATTTATGGTGCTGTTAAAAGCCGTATTAGTTGATACCTACATTATTTTGTTAAACCAATATGATAACCAAACGGTTGAATACACGAGCGAAACAATTAAGAAAAAAGTTTATGCTACGGTAGGGAGCGAAATTCATACCAAAGAAAATATCATCCCGGTTTCTTATCAACTCTATCAACGTAATGATGATTGGAAAATCTACGATTTTGTTGCAGAGGGTTTGTCGATGAACCGTGCTTTTAGTAATGACTATAAAAGTACCTTAAAGAAAAGCGGTGTAAGTGGTTTAAATGATGCTCTTGCTGCCAAATTAACTCTAAAATAAGGTCAACCTTGAGCATAAATAGAGCACTAGCTAACAGTATCATTGATGAAACGTTATGGTTTAAAGACAATTTAGCCGTTACATTAAGTGAGTATAAGTATTGCTTAATCAAGGAAAATGGCCAAATCAGCTGTAATTTTTCATCTTTAAGTGATGATCATTGCAACAAACTATATACACAGTTTCAAGCATTGCCATCGCAGCACAGTATTCCTGAACTATTACCATTAAATAGTGATGGCAAAATGTGCTGGGTTTTGCCTCTTGGAAAAGAATCGACTTTATTTGAATGTTTAATATTGCTTGAATTTCCCTCTAAAGCGGATTCACAGCCGCATATTACCTCACTGTATTTCAAGTTACTTTACCAGTTAAAAAGTTTTCAGTGTTCTGAGTTATCATCACAACTCAAAGACGCCAAAATATGGATCAGTGATGAGCTAGATGAGATTTCGCGGATACAGCAATTGATGTTGCCAGACAAAAGTATAGAACTCAGTTCCGTCACTATGGCCTATACCTATAGGGCGATGAAGGGTGCTGGGGGCGACTATTTAGATATTGTCGATCTGGGAAAGAATCGGCCAGAAATACAAGGTGATATGGGCATTCTTATTGCTGACGTATCTGGTCACGGTCCTGCCGCAGCGGTAGAAACCGCCATGATGGATGCTATTCTACGTACCTTTGAACCGAAGAGCATTATCACTAGTACTTCTGAAGTGCTGAACTATATTAATCAACACTTCTTCACCAAAAAACCTCGAGGCAGTTTTGTAACCGCTTCGGCTTTTCATTATAGCTTTAAAGATAAAGAACTCATTTATGCTAATGCAGGACATCCTCATGCGTATTTGAAAAAAGCGAATAGACTCGTCGCCTTGGATCAAGGAAGCATTCCCATAGGGGTGCTGCGTGAGCAGAGTTGGGATTGTTATCGGGTTAAGGTTGATGTGGGTGATATTTTGTTTATGTATACCGATGTTGTCATCGAAACAAAAAATGCACAACAAGAGTTATTTGGCTTCGGTCGTCTTGAAAAGGCGGTCAGCTCTGCGCCCGATCAACCAGAAGCAATGCTCGAGTATATTGATCAGCAAATTAAGGTATTTTGCAATTGCTCAGCATTTGAGGATGATTTAACCATGTGTGCTATCAAGTTTATTTAGCTTTAAGTAAATGACGTGTTCAAATCTAAATAGATTGTTAATTACTCCGCGTCAATT
>JBALXF010000171.1:0-6439 GCA_036961085.1 Psychromonas sp. | reverse complement strand
TGAGTTAAGTGCATAAGCATGTTAAATTAATACTGCGAGATACAAGACGTGCTTGAAAGTGAAAAACAAAACACATTACAACGAAAACTCAATAGTTTCACTAAAATTGAGCAAGCTTTAGATTATTTTGAAATTGGTTTTGATAGCTCTTTTATTGAACACTCTGGCGAAGAATTGGCTAAACGTTTTAAGGGCAATTTAATATTAGGCAAAGCTGATGATTGGTTTTCTGGAAGACGCGCTTTAAAAAATGCCTACTGTAAAATTCAGCGTAGCCGTTTAGATAAACGCACTCGCTCTGCATGCCGTGGCTGCACCTCTTGTGAAAGGCGCTAATATCTTCTGCATTTCACTGACTAATCTTGAATCCAATACTTTATTTGTTGCTCCATTAAAAAGGATTTAGCTTGAGCACCTTGCAACATCGCAATCGTTGATAACAACCCCGCTTCTATGCAAGATTCAGCTGCAACTGTAATCGAACGTGGTGCATCTATAATGGAATAGCCTGTTTGCGGGTTTAAAATATGGCTATATCGTATACCTTCTTTTAATAAATAACGCCTCGCATCTCCACTGGTCGCTAATGCACCGCGCTTTAACTTTATCAATGCCGCTTCCCCACCTCCGACACGCTCGATACCAACATGCCAAGCAGTACCATTTCTTCTTGCTTGATTACAAATTAAATCACCTCCAAAATTGATTAAAATGGGATGTTCTTTGTTTACTTGTAACGCTGTTATTAAGCAACAATCAACCGCATACTCTTTACCAATCCCCCCAAAATCTAATTGCATGCCTTTGGGTAAGGTTAAGTAAGGAGAATCCCAAATTAGCTTATCGAGACCAATCAGTGGAAGTAACCTGTTAATCTGTTTTTGTTTAGGAATATTATCAGAGCCATCAAAATGCCAAGCTCTGCGTAACACACCTGAACTAATATCAAACAAACCTGCACTTAATTGGTAACACTGGTAGGCAAAATTAACTAACAGAATAGTTTCATCATCTAAACAAATTTTCTCGCCATTACTGGTGTTTATTTTATCTAGCGTATTCCCTTGTAGGTAACGACTATATTTAGCTTCAATCCGCTTTGCTTCTATAAAAACAGCAGAAATCATCTGTTTTGCTAACAACATATTATCGCAATCAATTAGCACTTCACAATCACTCGCCATCGCCTGAAAAATGCCAATATAACCCTGACCATTTTGTTGTTTTTTTATAGTTAGTTGTGAATGCATATTGCTGTTTCGAATCTCAGCTTAAAATGAATAGGTATACTGTACAATAAACGCATCTAATGTTGGGAATAGGTCATAGTTTTTCTGCACTCCAACGGCATTACTTGGATTTTTTTCTCCATCTTGGTGGTAATACTCTAAGCGGATACTATTTTGGTTGCCATCAGGTGTTTTAAAGCCAACTTTCAAACCTATAGTTGATGACCACATTTCTGCTAAGCGATAATCTGATGTTAAATAACTGCCGATATTTTCAGATTGGCTTTCCGTAACACTGTGATAATAAAAGTCAGCTTCTCCTTGCGTATAATAACGCACCCTAGGTTCGATATACCAAGCGTTATAATTTTTACGGTAAGAAAGGTTAAAAGTGTGTGATGTTATGCCCCAATCATCCCACATATAGCGATAAGATAAATCAGCAGAATCTTCTCCAAACGCACGTTTCACTTTGCTGTATAAGCTGTGCTTAATACGTTGATCTGGACGACTATCGTAAAGGTAAGTGCCAGACAGTGATTCCCCCTGTACTAATGAACCACTATTGTCATCAACGACTGAAGTTACCTTATAGGGATCATTATGATAACCATCAGATTGCGAGTAACCATAATTAACAACGACTAATGTTTTACGATCGATAATCTGAGTGACACCTATCAACACTTCACCTAAAAAGCGCGTATCTGAACCTTCTCCTTTAGTCTGCGGACTACTAGCCGCTTGCATTTGAGTAAGGGGAATTGGAATGCCTCCAACCGGTTCAATAAAATCATATTCTCCACTTACACCTAAGCTTAAGGATGTATTACGATTATTCAAATCATGCACGTAAGTTGCACTCAATCCGGCGGAGAAAAAATCGTATTCTTTAGATACATTACCTCCCCAAATCATTTTATCCATACGCCCTAAGCCATGTTCATAAAAACTACTAAAACTAACCCGAGTATCAAGAAATGAATCATCCAAAGGCGTTTCACCTGCGGGAGTTTGATAACTACCGTTGCCAGATGGACGGGTAAATGTTTGAACTTGATCAGATGGACTCGCCCCATTGGGTGACGCACCGGTCAAGGAATCGACGACTAGCTTAAAGCCAAGGACACTGTCATCGTCAAAGCTCTTTTGGGTTTGAACAACCGGCTCAATCGCACTAACACGATCCACTTCGGTATAGCCTAATATCGCTATATCGGTTTCCCAACCACTAAAAAAACTCTCTTTCGAATCAGCTTGAGCGGCAGCTGTTGCACCTAATAGGCAGCCTGTAGCAGTTTTAAGCAATTGCCGAATATTCTTGTGTTTGCTCTTTTTAGAAGGTTTTACTTGAGCAGTAGTTAATTGCATCCGCAACCTCCGCCACTAAAGCCACTGCCACCACTACTTGCTTCTTTACTAAAATAAATGTGATCATCATAGGCACTATCTAGCTTGGCATTATCAAGTGCCATATCTTCTCGGGCTAAAATATCCCGTTCCCAAGGCTCAACACCCAATGAACTACAGCCGCTAATTAGTAAACAAAGAGTGATAACAACAAAAGTCAATTTAGTCATCTCATTGCCCTGCATTATTGTTGTTTCGATTGTGCTAATAGTTTTACGATATTAGCTTCATATTTATCGGCTTCACTTTTTTTAAAACCGATATGTGTTTCCTTAAGCTTTCCATCTATTGAAAACAGATAAGAACTCGGCATACCTGTTACTTTATATTTGATTGCTAGCTCAGCTTTAGGATCTGAAAATAAATAAAAGGAAGCTGGGAATTTTTTTACAAATTGATGGGCTTTATTGACATCCCTATCTAAATTGACCGCAATCACTACCAAGCCTTGATCCTGATATTTAGTTTGCATCTCATTAAGCCAAGGAAAAGATTCACGACATGGCACACACCAAGAAGCCCAAAAATCTAAATAAACAACTTTATTTTTATATTCCGAAAGCTCAAAGCTGCTTAACCAGCGCGGTTCAGTAATGGCTTGCTGTGCATTGACTTTCATCACATTAAACAAAAGCAGTACGATTGAAATCAGGTATAAAGTCCGTCTCATAAAAACTCTCAAGTTAGATTTGTTAGTAATACCATCAGTATGGTATGCAAAACTTAAGGTTTACTTAGCAAACACTTATTTATTGAGATAGTTTGATCAAGGTTGTAAAAACAAGGGAAATGGATTACAGAAGTCGTTTATTAAGGGGCGATTAAAGACAGCTGTCATTTACTTATAAATTAACCTTTAGTTCGCCTCTTGATACTTGTAAAATAGCTAAAAACCACTGGAGATAATCAATAATGAAAACAATTACAATAACTCGCCCCGATGACTGGCATGTACATTTACGCGATGGCGATGTGTTAAATGACACAGTACGTGATATCAGCCGTTATATGGGACGTGCGATTATCATGCCTAACCTAGTGCCGCCTGTAACTGATACTGAACTAGCTTTAGCTTATCAAGCACGTATCATGGCTGCACAACCACAAGCTAGCTTCAAGCCGCTTATGACTCTGTATTTAACAGATAACACCACTGCGGAAGAGATCCAAAAAGCGAAAGCTTCTGGTCATGTTTATGCAGCTAAACTTTACCCAGCTGGCGCAACCACCAACTCTGACTCAGGTGTAACATCTGCTGATAACATCAAAGATGCGTTACAAGCAATGCAAGACGTGGATATGCCTTTATTAGTTCATGGTGAAGTT
Source organism: Psychromonas sp. (assembly GCA_036961085.1). Classification (GTDB taxonomy): domain Bacteria; phylum Pseudomonadota; class Gammaproteobacteria; order Enterobacterales; family Psychromonadaceae; genus Psychromonas. The sequence goes on along the minus strand of JBALXF010000171.1, from coordinate 2,474 downwards.
ACCGCTAATGAAATTGATATTTTTGACCGTGAAGAAATTTTCCTAACAACCGTGCTTGCACCAATTGTTGAAACCTACCCAAATTTAAAAATCGTGCTAGAACATATCACCACTGCTAATGCGGTTGAGTTTGTTAATAATGCTAGCGATAATGTTGCTGCAACAATTACAGCTCATCACTTGATGTTTAACCGCAATCATATGTTAGTGGGTGGTATACGTCCGCATTTTTACTGTCTACCTCTTTTAAAGCGCAACATCCATCAGCAAGCATTAATAGGCGCAGCAACAAGTGGTTCTAAAAAATTCTTTCTAGGAACTGATTCTGCACCACATGCTATCGATAAAAAAGAAAGTGCTTGTGGCTGTGCCGGTTCTTATACTGCACATGCAGCAATTGAGCTATATGCAGAAGTTTTCGAACTAGCTGATGCTCTTGATAAATTAGAAGCATTCGCAAGTCTAAATGGCCCTGATTTTTATAATTTACCGCGTAATAGCGATACTATTACATTAGAGAAATCTAGCTGGTTAGTGCCTGCTACGATGAACTTTGGTAGTGCGCAAGTCGTGCCTATCAAAGCCGGTGAAGAAATGCACTGGACTGTTTGCTAAAAATAAAAATACATAAAAGCTAAAAACAAAAAAGCGTATAGATTACTCTATACGCTTTTTTTTTGCCTATTACACGAGTACCTAGTGGAAAGGGTAAAGGTAACTCATCCATGACGACATACGTAAAAGAATTTTACGCATGATAGCAACATGGCTAAACTGGTCTGAATAGATTGCACTTTGACCGTAAGCACCACCAGGTATTAGATCTCGGTATTCATAAAAATCAGGGTCTGTAATTTTAATCTGTACCGGTACTCGACCAGGTAGTGTATCTCTTAAATTCAAACTCAATAACTTGCCTGTCGTCTGTATCTCACCCTCTGCCATCACAGGTAGCACTTGAATCACTTCACCAGTAAATACCTTGCCTGGTATTGCATCAAAGGCAATTTCCGCTTCAAAACCGGGTTTCAAACGTAATAAACTATTTTGACGATACCACCCCACGTACATAAATGAGTCTTGTTGCACAAATTGCATTGCCGGGCGTAATGGAAAAGGTACTGCAATTAAGCCAGGAAAGACGAACATTTGCGATACAAATCCATCGCTGCTAGCGCGTACTTCAGTACGCTCTAAATCATATTCAGCATCGTCTAATTTTGCTTCTAAATCATCCATTGCAGCAAGCGTCAGATCAACATCTCTTTGGCTTCCTAAATTTTTCTTTTTCAACTCTCTGGCACGTTCAAAGTCGGCTTCTGCTGAAACCAAACGTGCAGCAAGTGAATCAACTTTATTTTGAAATGGTACAGGGTCGATTGTAAATAATAAGTCGCCCGCTTTAAGGCGTGTATTAGGCTCTACATCAACCGACACAACGCGACCTTTGACTGATGGAACAACTCCTGTAGAGACGAAGTACTCACGGGTGATTTCCGAATATGGATGGTTATAATTCATCGTAAAAACTAGACCACCGACAATAAATATTCCACCTAAAACAGCGGTTGGAACAGTCCATTTAGTTAATGGAATATTAAACACTTTGAATACAGCAATACAAATTGCGGTATAAGTTAAAATAATCAGTAAATCCATTAGTTACTTCCTTGTGGTTTTGATTCATCTGAGTCATTATTTTCAGCCGCTAAATTTTCAGTTACAGGGCTAGATGAAGCAGTTTGATCAGTGTTGTTTGTTGTGCTCTGGGTGGTGTTCATATTAGATTTATTATTTTGGCTAGCAACCAACTGCTCTAAAATTTCAATACGATTTTGTAGTACTTGTAGTTGTTCGTCCGCTACGCTTTTACCCTCTTTATCTGACTTATTGCCATGAGAAAATCCCCAACCTCTATCTTCCCGATATAACATTGCCCAAATCCATAAAAATGGCCAGAGCACGTGTAAGGTAAACAAACTCACCCAACCTGCTACATGTAATGCATCTTGTTGCGGATGATTGCGGTGTTTGGCTATTTCATAGGGAATATCATGAATAGCAATAATCCCGTAAAACAAAGTTATTGCTACAAAAACGATAATAACAAGTGCTATAAATTCAAGCATGTAATACTCCATGTAAATAATGGCTGAACGTAAGGTGAAAAAATAAATTAAGATATTTTAACAATAGTTAAAGATCAGAGACTTGCAGGGGAATTTAAGAATAAAATAAGGTTTATAGTGGTAGTTGTATAAAATTACAACAATCATAGCGACTTTATCGCAAATGATTGCTGCAGATTCAATAACCTCAATTCTGGATAAGCAAACCGATACAGAACTGAAGTTAAGGAATAATCGTAAAAATTACTTTTCAGTAATACCTGCTGGCATTTTTTTAATATATTGAGTTAATAAAACGATACGTACACCGTTTACACGCCCTTCAATATGCTCAGGATTATCTGT
>JBALXF010000170.1:0-6444 GCA_036961085.1 Psychromonas sp. | reverse complement strand
CCAGAAAAAATAATTATTAAAGGCGATGGTGGATTCCCAAATATTGATTTTAGTAACGGTGAATGTACCTTTTGTAAAAAATGTGTAGATGCATGTAATGAAGATATCTTTGATCTATCCAGTTCAGCACCTTGGCAGAAAAAAGCACAAATTAACGAATCATGTTTAGCCAATAATAATGTTTATTGCCGTAGCTGTAGCGAAAGTTGTGAAGCTCAAGCCTTAACGTTTCAACTCGGTTTAAGCTCAACCCCACAAATTGACATTAATTTATGTACAGGATGTGGTGCTTGTGTCGCGCCTTGCCCAACACAAGCTATTCTTATAAGGGAATTTTAATGAAAATAGAAGAGTTACATGTTTCTAGCTTAATTGTTCATATTAATAAGCTCAAAGCAGAACCAATAAGGTTAGGTATAAATAAATTGTCAGGTACCGAGGTGATTACGATTTCTCCAGAAGGTAAAGCGGTTGTTGTCATAGAAGCAGCAAACCAAGGCATCATTATGGAAGTTATCGACCATATAAATGATTTAGATGGGGTGATTAATACCGGCCTTGTCTATCATGAATTTGAAAAAATAGAAGTTTAAAAAGAGTGAGGAAGTGAAATGAAATTTACGAGACGTGAGTTTATGAAAGCACAAGCAGCAGTATCTGCTGCTGCAGTTGCTGGCGTAACGCTACCTGCCTCCGCTAGCAATATAATTGCAAGCAAGGATGCAAGTAAAATCAAATGGGATAAAGCACCATGTCGTTTTTGTGGTACTGGTTGTAGTGTTTTAGTTGGTACACAAGATGGTCGTGTAGTTGCGACGCAAGGTGATCCTGATGCACCTGTAAACAAAGGACTTAACTGTATTAAAGGTTATTTCCTGTCTAAAATTATGTACGGTAAAGATCGCCTGACAACACCACTTTTACGTATGACTGATGGCGTATACGATAAAGAAGGGCAGTTTGAACCCGTTTCTTGGGAAGTTGCTTTTGATATCATGGAAGAGAAGTTTAAAGGTGCCCTTAAAGAAAAAGGTCCTACTTCTGTTGGTATGTTCGGCTCAGGTCAATGGACTGTAATGGAAGGTTATGCTGCATCTAAATTGATGAAAGCGGGTTTCCGTACCAATAACCTTGATCCAAATGCACGTCACTGTATGGCTTCTGCTGTAGGTGGTTTTATGCGTACATTTGGTATTGATGAGCCAATGGGATGTTATGATGATCTTGAAAATGCAGATGCCTTTGTACTTTGGGGCTCAAACATGGCTGAGATGCACCCAATTCTATGGTCACGTCTAACCGATCGTCGTTTAAGTAGCCCAGATGTAAGTGTGCACGTATTATCCACTTATACGCATCGTTCATTTGAACTTGCTGATAATGGCATGATTTTTACGCCTCAATCTGATTTAGCTATCTTAAACTTCATCGCTAACTACATTATTCAAAACGATGCAGTAGACAAAGATTTTGTTAAAAAACATACCAACTTCCGTAAAGGTGCTACTGATATCGGTTACGGTCTTCGTCCAGAACATCCATTACAAAAAGCTGCTGCAAATCCTGATTCTGGTGCTTCAACGCCGATGACTTATGATGAGTATGCGGAATATGTTTCTGAGTTTGATGTTGAGTATGCTGAAAAAATGTCAGGTGTACCTGCTGCTAAATTAATCAAATTAGCACAAGTTTATGCAGATCCAAAAATCAAGGTGACATCTTACTGGACTATGGGCTTCAATCAACACACACGTGGTGTTTGGGCAAATAATCTGATGTATAATGTACATCTTTTAACCGGTAAAATATCTAAACCTGGTTCAGGTCCGTTTTCATTAACGGGTCAGCCTTCTGCATGTGGTACAGCTCGTGAAGTGGGGACATTCTCACACCGTTTACCAGCTGACATGGTTGTTAATAACCCTAAACATCGTGCTATCGCTGAGAAAATTTGGAAATTACCAGAAGGTACTATTCCACCAAAACCTGGTTACCACGCAGTGTTACAAAACCGTATGCTGAAAGACAGTAAACTTAATGCGTACTGGGTAATGTGTAATAACAATGTACAAGCTGGTGCCAACATTAATGAAGAAATTATTCCTGGTTATCGTAATCCGGATAATTTCATTGTCGTTTCTGACCCTTACCCAACGGTTACAGCCCAAATGGGTGACTTAATTTTACCAACTGCAATGTGGGTAGAAAAAGAGGGTGCTTATGGTAATGCTGAGCGTCGTACACAGACATGGTACCAACAAGTTGAAGCGCCAGAAGGAGCTAAATCCGACTTATGGCAAATGATGGAGTTTGCTAAACGTTTCGCAATTGAAGATGTATGGACTGAAGATCTTATTGCTAAACAGCCCGAAGTTAAAGGCAAGTCTATGTACGATGTATTGTACAAAAATGGCCAAGTTGATGCGTATCCGCTTAGCGAAGTGCCAGATGACCGCTTAAATGATGAAGCTCGTTACTTTGGTTACTATGTCCAAAAAGGTCTATTTGAAGAGTATGCCGAATTTGGTCGTGGCCATGGGCATGATTTAGCACCTTATGAGCAATATCACCAAGCGCGTGGTTTACGTTGGCCTGTAGTTGATGGTAAAGAGACGCTATGGCGTTTCCGTGAAGGATATGACCCATATGTCGAGAAAGGCAGTGAAGTACAGTTCTACGGTAAACCGGATAATAGAGCTGTTATTTTTGCACTACCTTATGAGCCACCTGCTGAATCTCCAGATGAAGAGTACGACCTATGGTTAAGTACCGGTCGTGTACTTGAGCACTGGCATTCGGGCTCAATGACACGTCGTGTCCCTGAGTTATATCGTGCATTCCCAGATGCGGTTGTATTTATGCATCCTGAAGATGCTGAGTCTCGTGGACTTCGTCGAGGTGATGAAATCGTGATGGCCTCTCGTCGCGGTGAATTAACTTCTCGTGTTGAAACGCGTGGCCGTAATAGACCACCAAAAGGCTTAGTATTTATGCCTTGGTTTGATGCGAAACAGTTAGTTAATAAACTTATATTAGACGCAACTGATCCGCTCTCTAAAGAAACAGATTACAAAAAGAGTGCTGTAAAAATCACTAAAAAGGCTTAATAAGTAAGCATGAGTAAATTTTCTCAACGCAAAAAAACACGACGCCAGTTTCTTGTTGATACAAGTAAAAGCGTTTGTGGCGTTAGCTTCTTAGGGTTAGGGTTGGCTGGTTATTCAAATCAGAGCCAATCTTTTAATCCGCAGATGTTACGTCCCCCGGGTGCTTTAGGAGAGTCAGATTTCCAAGCTGCTTGCATTCGCTGTGGATTATGTGTTGAGGCTTGTCCTTATGATATGTTGAAATTAGGTAGATTATTTCAGCCGATAGCAACGGGTACTCCCTATTTTTTAGCGCGCACAGATCCTTGTGAAATGTGTGATGATATACCTTGTAAAGTAGCCTGCCCGACTGGGGCTTTAGATCCAAATTTACAAAATATAGACGATGCGAGAATGGGACTAGCAGTTTTAATAGATCAGGAAAATTGTCTTAATTTTCAGGGTCTACGCTGTGATGTTTGCTATCGAGTATGTCCAGTAATTGATAAAGCGATAACACTTGAGATGCATCGTAATACCAGGACTGGGCATCATGCTGTATTTATTCCAACGGTGCATTCGGATGCATGTACAGGTTGTGGTAAGTGCGAAGAAGGCTGTGTGTTAGAAGAAGCTGCGATTAAAGTATTACCAAGAGAACTTGCTATGGGTGAACTTGGACAACATTATCGCTGGGGTTGGGAAGAGAAAGAAAAAGCAGGTAAATCGTTATTAAATAACGAAGTATTAGATCTGCCGGATCGAGTACCAGAGATATTGAAATGAAAAATAATCAGTATTTAGGTAAAGAAGCAATTTCAAAAAAAGGCTGGTTAATGGCTAACCGCTTTTTGATTTTACGTCGATCATCGCAATTATTAATACTGTTTCTGTTTTTACTCGGCCCATATGCAGGCATTTGGATAATTGAAGGTAATCTCAGTTCCAGCTTGTTATTAGGTGTAGTGCCTTTTACTGACCCATTTGTTTTAACACAGAGTCTGGCCTCAGGTCATTTGCCAATATTTCAAGCATTTCTAGGGGTAATGATTGTTGCTCTATTTTATTTAGTAGTCGGCGGAAGAGTATTCTGCTCTTGGGTCTGCCCGGTTAATCTTATAACCGATGCTGCGGCATGGTGCAGACGTAAGTTAAAGCTGCGTAAAGAAAAAGTGATGAGTCGCTCTTGGCGTTATTGGATATTAGCCATGGTGATGATTGTACCTCTTTTTACCGGAGTGATGACCTGGGAGATGGTAAACCCAGTATCAGCACTTCACCGTGGTTTATTTTTTGGGATGGGATTAGGCTGGATTTTATTTCTGGTTATATTCTTGTTTGACCTGCTCGCGGTTGAAAATGGATGGTGTGGGCATTTATGTCCTGTGGGGGCTTTTTACTCATTACTCAATAAATTCAGTTTTATTAAAGTAAATGCGATTAACCGTGATAAATGCACGGATTGCTTAGACTGTTTTGATGTATGCCCTGAATCAGATATTTTAAAAGGTCCGGTATATGGCCAGAAGAAAAATTTAACAACTTTAGTAAAAGATATAAGTTGTACAAACTGTGGACGTTGTATCGATGTTTGTGCAGAGGATGTTTTTGTTATTTCAACCGTAATAAACGGTAAAAATAGCCTTGTAAAAGGTGGAGAAAAAAAATGAAAAAATTGCTAACAGCTATTGTAACGGCAGGGATCGTAGCATTATCAACACCAGTGTGGAGTGAGGATTCGGATCTAAATTCTAATAATGGTGGTGTTGCTTCACTACGTGGTATGGTAGAAGTATCGGATATCAACAAGTCAGAATCATTAAAGATAGTGCAGCGAGATAAGCAAACTATTGACAGAAATTATGTGCAACAACCTCCTATGGTTCCACATACTACACGTGGTTATCAAGTGAACTTAAATGCAAATAAGTGTTTATCATGTCATAGTTTTAAAAATGCCGGGGAAATGGGCGCAACCAAAATTAGTGTTACTCACTATGAAGCACAAGATGGCACAACACTGTCTGATGTCTCACCGCGTCGCTACTTCTGCTTACAGTGTCATGTTACTCAAGCTGATGCAAAACCTCTGGTTGAAAATACTTTCCAACCTGTTGACTCGTTAAGATAAATCAGGAGAAAAGTATATGTTGAAATTATTAAAGCGTTTATGGGTGATTATGAAGTCACCCTCATCAGCAGCCATGGGGTTTATTCTCCTTATTGGCTTTTTAGGTGGTGTTATTTTCTGGGGGGGCTTCAATACAGGTATGGAAGTCACTAATACAGAAGAGTTTTGCTCTGGTTGCCATGCGCCAATTGTGAAAGAAATCAAAGAAACAATACATTACTCTAATCGCTCTGGTGTGCGTGCAATTTGTTCTGATTGTCATGTTCCCCATAATTGGACTGATAAAATCGTACGTAAAGTGCAAGCTTCTAAAGAGTTAGTTGCTTATGCGATGGGAACGATAAGCACACAAGAAAAATTTGAAGCAAGACGCGGTTACTTAGCTAATCGTGAATGGCATCGTATGAAAGAAAATAACTCACAAGAGTGTCGTAACTGTCATGAATTTGAGTTTATGGATTTCAGTGAACAAGGTTCACGAAGTGTTAAGCAGCATTCTACGGCTTTAGCATCGGGTGAAAAAACCTGTGTTGATTGCCATAAAGGAGTAGCACATAGATTACCAGATATGGAAGGTGTAGAAGGCTGGTAAGCCAACTATAACTTCTTTTATATTGGAATTTTAAGTAAATAAATAAGGGAGCTATATGCTCCTTTATTTATTTTAGTGATAGGTATTAAATTAGTAATAGGTATTTAAAATTGAAGATTGCAGGAATTGTTTTAGCTGGGGGGCTATCGTCAAGAATGGGCCAAGATAAAGCAAAGTTAAAATTAGATGCACAAAGCTTATTAAATCGCGCAGTGTTGTTACTAGAAGATATTAATCTTGATCAAGTATTTGTTAGCGGTAATTATCCCAATTATAATTCAATAGTAGATATACACCTTGAATTTGGCCCAATTGGTGGTTTGCATGCTTGTGTTGATAAACTCATTGAAAACTATGATGCAATTTTTATATTGCCTGTTGATATGCCATTAATATCTAAACCACAGTGTGATCTTTTATTAGCTGAATTTAAACAGCACCCTGAAGGTGTGTTTTTTGGTAGCGTTACTTTTCCGATGCTTTTGCCACTTAATTTATCATTAAAAAAGTATTTAGAAGAAGTCTTAGTTTCCACAGAAAAAAAACAACGCTCATTGTATCGTTTGCTTAAAAGCCTTAAAATACATTCAGTTAATTATAACAGCCAACAACAATTTCGTTTCCAGAATAGTAAT
>JBALXF010000016.1:0-16572 GCA_036961085.1 Psychromonas sp. | reverse complement strand
GCATACACCAAGCGGTATTTTTGAACTTAAATTTTTCTTTTCTAGCCACCTTCCCACAGAGGCTGGCGGAGAATGTTCATCGACAGCAATTAGGGCCCATATAAAAAAAATGGTTAGTGCTGAAAATTCAAGTAAACCCTTGAGTGATAATAAAATCATGCTATTACTAGAACAACAAGGTATTAAAGTTGCTCGACGCACAATTGCTAAGTATCGTGAGCAATTGGGTATTTTACCGTCAAATCAGCGTAAACAATTGCTGTAGTTTTTGACCTACATTATAAATAGTGCCTTTTATTGATGCTCATTTATAATCAAGCTGATAAACTCGCTCGCTCGCTAATTACAACAAAAAATAATATTACATATGAAAATGTCTACTTTATTAAACAAAGAATCTATTTTTAGTCAAACTAATTGTACAAGTAAAAAGTGTGCCTTAGAGAAAATCAGTCATATCGCAGGAAAGCAACTCGATATGGATCCGCAGATTTTATTCAACCACTTAATTGCTCGTGAAAAAATTGGCTCAACAGGTGTCGGCTCTGGCATTGCAATACCACATGTGCGAATTGATAGCTCTTTACCTGCAACTGCAGTATTCATCAAATGTGACAAAGCCATTGATTATGATTCCTACGATGGCAAAAAAGTAGATATATTATTTGCTATCTTTGTACCTGAAGATCGTTGCAAACAATATCTTGCAACTCTTTCAGAAATTAGTAAAAAGTTACTAGATAAAAGTTTTTTACGACAAATCAGAAATGCACAAAATAATGAAGTGCTTATCGACTTATTACAAACTGAAACAATAATGGAGTAGAAATGAAATTAATCGTCATTAGCGGACGCTCAGGCTCCGGGAAGACAATAGCACTTCACATACTTGAAGATCTTGGCTATAACTGCATTGACGGTGTTCCATTTCAACTATTAGAGCAACTTATTGATACCGTTGATGCTGGTAATAATAAAGTTGCTATCAGTTTAGATATTCGTAACCTACCTACTGAAGCTGGTGAAATTAAAAAATTACTAGCTTCATTAATGGAAAAAATCGAATTCGAGCTTATTTTCCTCGATGCGGTCAGTAGTGAATTGATCCGTCGTTATAGTGAAACGAGACGTTTACACCCATTATCCAAACATAAATTATCTCTTTCACAAGCACTTGACTTAGAAAGTGAACTTTTACAACCGATCCAAGAGATCGCGAATCTGAATATAGATTCAAGCACCCTTTCGGTACATGATTTAAATGAACGTTTAAAAGTACACTTACAGGGAACATCTAAAAGCGATCTACTAGTCGTGTTCCAATCCTTTGGTTTTAAATACACACACCCTGAAGACGCAGACTATATTTTTGATGTCCGTTTTTTACCTAATCCGCACTGGATCCCCGATTTACGTCAGCATACAGGTCGAGATAAGCCAGTTATTGATTACTTAAGCTCTCAAACATTAGTGCAACAAAGTCTTAATCAAATCGAAACCCTTTTCCACTCATGGTTGCCACATCTAGAAGAAAATAATCGTAACTATGTGACCATTGCAATTGGTTGTACCGGTGGTAAACATCGTTCTGTTTTTATTGCTGAGCAATTAGCTGCACGCTTTAAGCAAAAATATCAGGTACAAGTTGAACATAAATGTTTAAAGCAGGAATAAAACAGTGGCGATCATAAAACAAACTATTACAATACAAAATAAATTGGGCTTACACACACGAGCTACGATCAAACTCGTTGAATTAGTTAGCTCTTTTGATGCAAGCATCACAATCAAGCACCAAGATAAACAAGCAGATGCTGGCAGTGTACTAGGGTTATTAGTTTTAGAAACATGCTATGGACAAGAAATTGAAATAGTTGCACAAGGCAATCAAGCTCAGCAAGCTCTAGCTGCTGTCACTAAACTGATAGAAGATAAATTTTTAGAAGAATAATAATATATTAGGAGCTATCAATGCTGGAAAATAACGACCTAAAAAATGCCCAGCTCCGACTCCAACAAGTCAATAAAGCAATTGAAAGCGGCATGTTTGTTCGTGCCCGTAGCATACTTGATAAAATGCCTGCCTGTGATGTTGCCTTAATACTAGAATCTTCCCCTCCTGCAAATCGCAAAGTCCTCTGGGAATTAACCGACCACGACCAGCAAGGTGAAATACTTGAAGAATTAAACGAAGATGCTAAAGATGGCATAATCGCTTTAATGGACGCTACAAATTTAGCGTCGGCTACTGAAGGAATGGAAACCGATGGACTTGCCTATGTATTACGTGGCATCCCAGACGGACTCTATCAAGCTGTTTTACAGCAAATGGATGCGCAAGATAGGCATAGAGTAGAACAAGCACTCGCTTACCCAGAAGATACTGCTGGTTCGATTATGAATACCGATACCATCACCTTGCGACCTGATGTATCAATTGATGTAGTCTTGCGTTATCTACGTTTGAAAGGCGAAATCCCAGAAGCTACTGATACCCTCTATGTGGTGAATGAAGAAGATATCTTAATCGGTGATGTCCCCCTTTCGACCTTATTAACTGTTGATCCTACATTATCGGTTTCACAGGTGATGAATGACAAAACTGACGCGCTACTCGCAGAAATGGATGAGCGTGAAATAGCCAAACTTTTTGAACGACATGATTGGATTTCAGCACCTGTAGTGGATGAAGATAACCACTTATTAGGCCGAATCACTATCGATGATGTTGTTGATATTATCCGTGAAAATGCAGAGCACTCGATGATGGGTATGGCTGGCATGGATGATGATGAAGATACGTTTGCACCTATACTGTCTAGTGCCAAGCGCCGTACTATGTGGTTATCTATTAATTTAGTGGCTGCATTTGTTGCCGCTTCTGTATCTAATATGTTTGAAGCTACGTTAGAGCAAATGGCTACGCTAGCAGTTCTAATGACGATTGTGCCGAGTATGGGCGGGATTGCAGGTAATCAGACCTTAGCTTTAGTTATTCGCGGACTTGCAGTTGGGCATATTAATAGTAGTAATACCCGTTGGTTAATCGGTAAAGAGGCCGCAATCGGCATATTGAACGGTATGGTTTGGGCTATTTTAGTGGCAACAGCCGTTACTTTCTGGAAGGGAGATATAACCGTTGGCTTTATAATAGCGGGTGCGATGTTTATTAACTTATCCGTTGCAGGTATAGCTGGCGTAACTATCCCACTTATTATGCATAAATATAAAATAGACCCCGCACTAGCAGGTGGTATGGCCTTAACTACATTAACTGATGTTATTGGCTTATTCTCATTCCTTGGAATGGCGACCTTAGTATTACGCTATTAATCTTTTAATTACGTAAAAAACCAATAGAAACTCTAAAACAAGCTACTTCGGTAGCTTGCTTTTTATCTGCCACTAATAAATTCTAACCACGATTCCATGAAGTTAATAAAGTCTTCTAGGCCACAGTAGGCACGAGTCTCTAATTCATAAAAAGAAAAATCGCTCTCTAGTTCACTGTCGTCAACATCGTTTAAAATACTGTGATTCACCACTTCTACTTCATCATGATTAAGCAGTAATGAAAACTCACCACCCACTAATTTCAGCTCTCCAGCATTGCGGCTTTGTATTTTATAGGTTTTCTCTAATAAATCATTAACCCAGTCTACTGATTGCCCTTCTTGCTCTAGCCAAGTAGCAAAAGCTTCATGCCCCATCGATAACTTAACCGTCGCTTTTTCAGTAATGAAGTCTTTTCTGAATTCAAATTCCATATTTTTCCATCTTTAAAAAAACAAAAAAGGCTCTAGTGATAACACTAGAGCCTTTTTTTAATACAAATAAATTCTATTGATTTACAGCTTTTGCACTCTGTAACACTTGCAAGCCATCGCTAGGTACAAGCTCGTAGGCAGCTTGTGGTTTTAAAACGACGTTGGCTTTATTAGCGACCATAAGCATCTGCTTTAATCTACTCTCTTCAAATGGCTTCAATAATAAGCCTTGTACATCTAATAAACTATTTAAACCTAATAGTTCACGTTGTACATCAAAATGAGAGGTTAAAATACCAATATCAGCAGCAGCTGATGTTTGTCCTGTGCGAATTCGCTTAATAAACTCAAGACCACTGTTATCTGATAATAATGTATCAACAATAACTAGATCAAAGTCTTGTAATGCAACAGAACGTTCTGCTTCGATTGTAGTTGCAACACCTTCAACATAAGAAACATCAATGCTTTCTAACTGATCAATAAGTTGAATACGTTCAGCGGCACCAGATTCAACCACTAACACTTTAATGTTAGTAATCGCATTTGATGTAACTTCAGTTTGCATTATCGGAGTTACTTGCGTTTCAGTTGCACTCAAACCTTCCATACGAGCGATGTAGCCACGTTTAGGGATAGTAGAGATATTTAGCCCGTGTAAACTTAACGTACCAATACTTTTGCGTAACTGCGACATATGCTGATTAATAGTATGGTCTGTAACTAAACGACCCCATACATGTTGAGCAAGATCTTCACGTGTAACAACTGTATTTACATTTTTGCATAAAAAATGTAATAGAGATGTACGTAAAGGGCCTAAATAAATTTTACGACTGCCGTGGATTAAACTGTTTTGGCTAGTATCTATGTGGTATTCACCAACAACTAAACTTTTTTCTAACATTATAACTATTACTCATTATTAATTGTGAATTAACATCAACTATTTCGTCATCCTGTCTACACAGCCTCTGCGGTTATAAAACGCAATCATTTTATCAAAATTAGCTAAAAAAACAAGCTTATTCTCACTAATCTTTACAAGTTAAAAGAATCATACATATGTGAAGTTAAACACAAAAGCCCTATTTCAGGGTTTAAAATAGGGCTTTTGATCATACTTTAGGATCCAACTTTCTTAGCCGTTACACTCATTTCATCGAAATCATGGTATCTGCTTTATCTTTATAGCTCTATATTTCATCAAAATTTGAAGAACGATATGTATCCGCATGCTCTGCATCTAAGGTATTCACATACTTCATATACCCAGCAACAGTTGGCAATTTACCTTCGATTGCAGCGACTGACGCTAACTCAGCACAGCTAAAATAAACGTTAGCATTGTCAGCAAGGCGGTTCGGGAAATTATGGGTTGATGTTGAAACAACCATTGTATTATTAGCAACTCGAGCTTGGTTCCCCATACACTATGGGTCACTAGTTAGTAAAGCAACTCAGCGTTGCAACACTTATATAAGGACTAGTCATCAATCAATCGAAATGTCAGTAAACTAGATAAATATTTAGCGAAGCCATAATACTCCGAAGGCAAAAATATCAGTTAAGGTTGTTGCTAATTATACAATACAATCAATACATTATTTTTTCTATCAAACATAAATCACATGAATAGTGTTAATTTTATGTTAACTTATCCATAGCCTAGTTACGCCCAAAAGTCTGGTAAACTAAAGGCGAAATTTTTCCGGGCTAATAATGATAACGTTGTTAGCACCTTAAAACGAAAGAGAGAGAGAGTTTTAAATGAGCCTATATTTAGAGTACATCAAAGAAATTGAAATTCGTAAAAATGAGCTAGGATTGGCTCCTCTGCCAATAGATACTGCCGATTTATTATCGGAAATTATTGCTCAAATTAAAGATCTAAAAAATGAGTATCGCAAAGATTCTCTTAATTTCTTCATTTATAACACCCTACCAGGAACAACAAGTGCAGCAGGTGTAAAAGCTGTTTTCTTAAAAGAAATCATCCTAGCTGAATCAGTTGTTGCAGAAATTACACCAACATTCGCTTTTGAATTGTTGTCACACATGAAAGGTGGTCCTTCAATTGAAGTACTACTTGATTTAGCATTATCTGACGACACATCAGTAGCGAAACAAGCTTCAGAAGTATTAAAAACTCAAGTATTTTTATATGACGCAGATACAAGTCGTCTTGAAGCCGCATTTAAAGCTGGCAGTGCAATAGCTAAAGATATTTTAGAAAGCTACGCTCACGCAGAGTTCTTTACAAAATTGCCTGATATTGCAGAAAAAATTGAAGTGGTTACTTATATTGCAGGTGAAGGAGATATCTCTACTGACTTACTTTCTCCTGGTCACCAAGCGCATTCTCGTGCTGACCGTGAATTACACGGCAAGTGCATGATCACGGAAGAAGCACAGCAAGAAATACAAGCGTTACAAGTTAAGCACCCTAACGCCAAAGTGATGCTAATAGCAGAAAAAGGCACTATGGGTGTTGGTTCATCTCGTATGTCTGGTGTGAACAACGTTGCACTTTGGGCAGGTCAAAAAGCGAGCCCATATGTACCTTTTATTAACATTGCACCAGTAGTTGCTGGTACCAATGGTATTTCTCCAATCTTCTTAACCACTGTTGATGTAACTGGCGGTATCGGTCTTGATCTTAAAAACTGGGTTAAGAAAGTGGATGCGAGCGGCAACTCTGTTGTTGATGAAAATGGTGATTCAGTTCTAGAAGAAGTGTACTCAGTTGCGACCGGCACTGTGTTAACTATCGATACAAAAGCGAAGAAGTTATACAACGGAGACAAAGAGCTAGCTGATATATCTTCAGCCTTTACACCACAGAAAGTCGAATTCATGAAAGCAGGCGGTTCTTACGCTGTTGTATTTGGTAAAAAACTACAAACTTTAGCCGCTGAGATTTTAGGTGTAAAACCGACACAAGTATTTGCCCCTTCAAAAGAAATTTCAATTGAAGGACAAGGTTTAACTGCGGTTGAAAAAATCTTCAATAACAACGCCCTCGGTGTTGCTTCTGAAGCGGCATTACATGCTGGTTCAGATGTTCGTGTTAAAGTGAATATTGTTGGCTCTCAGGACACAACCGGACCAATGACATGCCAAGAACTGTCGGCGATGGCCGCTTCAACTATTTCGCCACTAGTTGATGGTGCTTACCAATCAGGTTGTCACACAGCATCCGTTTGGGACAGTAAAGCTAAAGCGAACACACCTAAATTAATGAGTTTCATGAATAAGTTCGGCCTTATTACTGCACGTGATCCTAAAGGTGTTTACCATTCAATGACTGACGTTATTCACAAAGTATTGAATGATATTACTGTCGATGACCGCGCTATCATCATTGGTGGTGACTCGCATACTCGTATGTCTAAAGGTGTCGCATTTGGTGCTGACTCAGGCACAGTGGCGGTTGCACTAGCAACAGGTGAAGCAGCGATGCCAATCCCTGACTCTGTAAAAGTTACCTTTAAAGGTAAAATGAAAAGTCACATGGATTTCCGTGACGTAGTTCATTCAACTCAAGCGCAAATGCTTAAGCAGTTTGATGGTGAAAATGTATTCCAAGGTCGTGTCATTGAAGTGCATATAGGTACTTTATTAGCTGACCAAGCATTCACATTCACTGACTGGTCTGCAGAGATGAAGGCAAAAGCTGCTATCTGTATTTCTCAAGATGATACTTTAATCCAATCACTTGAACTTGCTAAGAGCCGTATCCAAATAATGATCGATAAGGGTATGGAAAATGCAGCAAAAACACTTAACGGTTTAATCGCATTAGCTGACAAACGTATCGAAGAAATAAAGTCGGGTACTAACCCTGCTTTATCGCCAGATGATAATGCTAAATACTATGCAGAAGTGGTTATCGATCTAGATGCTATCTCTGAACCAATGATTGCCGATCCAGACGTAAACAATGAAGATGTATCTAAGCGTTACACCCATGATGTTATTCGTCCTTTATCATTCTATAAAGGCAAGCCTGTTGATTTAGGCTTTGTCGGTTCTTGTATGGTGCACAAGGGTGATATGCAGATTATCGCACAAATGTTACGCAACATTGAAAAACAAAATGGTAGCGTCTCATTCAAAGCGCCATTAGTGATTGCGCCACCAACATACAACATTGTTGATGAACTTAAAGCTGAAGGCGACTGGGAAATTTTACAAAAGTACTCAGGTTTTGAATTCGATGATACAAACCCGAAAGATGCTGCACGTACTAAGTACGAAAATATCATGTATCTTGAACGTCCGGGCTGTAACTTATGTATGGGTAACCAAGAGAAAGCAGAACCAGGCGACACAGTTATTGCAACGTCAACACGCTTGTTCCAAGGACGTGTTGTAGCAGATACAGCGGACAAAAAAGGTGAGTCACTACTTGGTTCTACGCCTTTAGTTGTTCTTGCAACAGTACTTGGTCGCTTCCCTACAATCGAAGAATACAATAGTGCAGTTGAAGGTATTAACCTTACTGACTTCGTTCCACCGGCGCATGAGATGAGCACTAAGTTTGTAGGTAAGCCTGTTCCAGTTAAAATGGTATAATAAGCCATAAATTAACATAAAGCCTAAGGGTTACTTATTTTGGTTAAGCGGGAAACACTGCAATTAACCTAGGTAAGTAGCCTTTTTTTATCTTCATAATGTCACTTATGTAACTTATGCCATTTACAAAAACGACAGGATATTTAAGGCTCTCCCTTCAAGATAAAGATAGATAACACCTCAATTATAAAGCTCCCTAAATATCATTAAAATCCATTTAAATAGAATCTCACTTCCCTATTCTTGCAGTGATTATTTAATAGCAATCGAAATAAATAACTGATTAAGATTAGTAGCAAAAATATGACCGAAATTCTTCTAAAAATTATAAAATTACATGCTTAGGTAGATGACTCAGGTGATCTTTTGCAAAAACTTAAAAACACTACCACAGAGAACACAGAAAGCGCTGCACGCTACACGGAGGAAAGGTTAAGGCAGTCGTAATTAAGAAGACTATTGCTTGCTTAGTGTTTTCCTCTATTAACTAAGTTAATGAAGAAGAACTAAAACAACGTTTTGTAGTTTGATGAAGAGTGCGTGGTGCAATTTAAATTATTTTTACCTGAGTTAAATTACATAAACATGTTATTGATTGTATTTAGCCAGTTCTGACATCACTTTTTTTAACCATTTCACGACCGGTTTATTGGCATTCTTACGAGAATATGAACAGGCCACCTGAGCATTGGGTAAAATATCATCATCTAACTTGAACTTTATAGGTTTTAAAATAGCAGTATATTCATTCGCCATTCTTGTTGATGCAGTTAATAACATATTGCTCGTTTGTGCTACTTGAATGCCTAAGTGGATACTATCTGTTTGCAAACTAATTTTAGGTACTTTTCCTACCGAACGGAATGCACTATCTAAATAACGATTCCTTTCATCCCAACTGGGAATGGTTAAAGAAATAAACGGATATTCTGCAATATCTTGCCATACTATATTTTCTTTCTGATGCAGCACATGATCGTGTGTTGCTAAAATAAGAAATTCATCATCGCATAGCACGTGCTGAATAATTGAATTAGGGAAACTCGGAGAATAATAATTCACCCCCATTAAAGCACTATCATCTAATAGTTGCTCGACCGATGTAGACTCCCAACCTTTAATATACCAGGTTGCTTTTGGCGCACTTTTATTCAATATTTCAAACAACTTTACACCATAAACTAACTGTGCAGGATGACTGAGGAATATTTGGTATCGACCCGATAATTTGCTTGCTTGAAAGTCTTTATGGTTGCTAACAACATCTTCGTAGCTGCGGATAATATCAGGTAGTTTTTCAGCTAAAGAGTCTGCGAATGCAGTGGGTACTAATTGAATACCACTACGAATAAATAGAGGTTCATCTAATGATTGTCGGCATTTAGCAAGAATACGTGCGACAGAAGACTGTGATAAATCCATCTGCTCAGCGGTATGATAGGTATTGCAAGTTGCATAAAGGTTTAACAAAACCTTCAAAGATTTAACGTCTAAATTATCCATACTACTCCTTCGTAAGTGGCCGGTAATAACCAGCCACTGTCTATGCTTCTAGAAACGCCAGTCAAAACCTACTGATACTTTGACTTCTTCACCACGCAGATGCACTCTACCGCCTGTTGGGTCATTTATCTCATTGATTTGAACCTTTGTATATTTTCCTTCCAAATAAATATTAAAAATTGCATCACCTATTTTGGTTTGTGTACCTTGTAGCAACATAATATCAATCATTTCCATTTCAACCCCGCCATAGGTAGAGCCACCGAAAACTTGGAATACTGTATAGAAAGTTTCATTCCATGGTTGCAGACCATATAAGTTAACTGAAGCCATATGAGCATCATCGCCGCCCAATATTTGCTCAACTTGCTGTGATGTAATACCTAGTGGTGAACCCGTTGAATAACCACTAAGCGCACTTGGCACTATTACCCCTTGAATATTTTGCTCGATTTGATTGGTGTCGATATCAATATACGAATAGTTTACTGAAGGGAAAAATAAGGTTTTACCATTAGTCGCTGTCAGTGGCAACATATAACCAGCTGTGTACATATTGGTTGTATCCGTTAAATAAACATCAGCATAGATACCACCAAATCGCTGATCAAAATTAGCCAAACGAAAACGTGCATTTTCTGACTGTGTATAATATTCAGCAATCATTATTGTTTGGGTTTGATACTCACCATTTCCATATAAATTTTTAAAACCGCCACCAGCAGCCAACTTAATCTCACCTGAGTCATCTGAAGCTATACCACCGCGCCAAGCAGTATTTCGAGGGTCAGCATCATGCACTTCCTCTGTAGCCAGTAAATGACCAGAAAATACCAAAGTGAAAGCTAATAGAGCCGTTTTTTGTAGATTGTTCATTAAAATTACCTTTTAAAATCGAGTTGATATTTGTATGAGGCGATTATTGAACTAATAAGCGACTTAATTAACCCCCAAAAGCGACTTTCAACAAGTCATATATCGACTCGATGTAAATAATAAACCGCTACATTCCCCTTTATATGTGTTCTGAATGACAAAATGACTGAATAAATTGCGTCTTTTAGGCATTTAAAAGACTTGTATTTCGACTCAAATCATCACATCCAACAAATCGAGAAGTGACTTAGTTGCTCTTAAACTTATCTACTGTCACGAAAAATGAGACATTGAAACTCGAAGATTAGCCATTACCCGAACGACTTAAACATCATATGATACTGATTTTTATAAGAGAGAAACCATGAAAGATATAATTCTCCATTATCAATCGCCAGGAGTTCACTGCCGTGTTGCATTGCATTCCTAGTTGCATTTATAATTCTATTTATAATTACACTCATAGTTACAACATGACGGTACAATCACCTGCATATCGTAAAATTGTATTATTTAGTACAGTTAATTTTCCACAAAATTACCGTTCATGCATATCAATGCTTTTTTTAGTGACACTGCTAAGCGGCTGTAGTGCAATAACTAGAATAACCAACTCAGCAAAAAATCAGCCACAGAAAAATGCATACTCATTAGCAACAACCGCGCAAAAGTTGAAAGGAAATAACACCGCCATACTGGTTAGCTTTTCTGGTGGGGGAACGCGTGCAGCAGCCCTCTCTTATGGCGTACTTGAAGGGATGCGAGATTATGAACTGAGCAATCAAACTGACGACTATCGCCTTATTGATCAGATCAGTACTATCAGTTCAGTATCGGGGGGAAGCTTTACAGCTGCTTACTACGGCTTATATAACGATGCTATATTTGATAAATATAAAGATGAGTTTCTATATCGCGATGTATCTGGGAAACTGATTGATATTGTTCTCAGCCCAACATTCTGGTTCTCTGAGAATACCCGCACCGCAGCGGCCGCTAACTATTACAATCAAACCTTATTTAATGATGCAACTTTTGCAGATATGCATGAAGAATCGCCGCAAATCATTATTAATAGCACGGACTTAGGCGGTGGTGTACGCTTCTCTTTTTTACAGGAATACTTCGATTTAATTTGTTCTGATGTTAACGACTATTCAATAGCCAATGCAGTTGCCGCTTCTTCTGCAGTACCGGTTATTTTTCCTCCTGTAGTATTACAGAACTACGAAAGTTGTGATAATGACTATGATTCCATCACTGACCTAAATATGCCAATACATTTAAATTCAACCCGTAAAGGGTTAGTCAGTTATGCCGATAAAGAGGAACGACCTTATATTCATTTAGTCGATGGTGGCGTAACAGATAACCTTGGTTTACTGGCGATTTATGACGTAGTAAAAAGCCAACAAGAGACCTTTCAACATCTCGACCAGAATATTGATACTGTGATCATTATTTCGGTTGATGCTTCCACCAAACCAGATTGGATTATCGACGATACAAAAAGTACGCCTGCGATGCATGATATTATTGGAGCAGCGACGGATATTCAATTGCACCGATACAATGATTTAGTGAAGTCACTTGTGGTAAAAGAGTTACAAATTTGGCAGGATAAATCACCACAAAGAAAAACTTATTTTATTGATATCAACCTGACAACGGCGAAGCAAAAAGAGTTTGTTAATAACATACCAACCGATTTTACTTTGCAGCCTCAACAAGTGGATGCACTTATCGAGCATGGCTATCAAGAGATCATTAATAATAAACAATTAGCTGAAGTATTTAAGGGGCAAAATCCCTCGCAACCTATCACCTCCTTACAGGCACGGTAAACTAGCTAACTGTTGTATTTCACATAAAAAAACAAGTTTAATGTCAGTCGGAAAGATAATAAGCAACCGTTGAAACTACCCTTACTTTTTTAATATGTGGGTTATTCTTATCTCTTGCACTAATACTAAATTGCCCTTGAGATGCCGATTTTATTTTGCCTAATCGACTATTAGAGTCAGAAGCAAATTTTTCGGCTACCTCTCGTGCTTTGGTCGTTGCCTCTTCAATCATTTCGGGTTTAACTTGGTTTAGACGATTAAAAATGTACTCGGTCTGCATTTGGTAATTATTACCTGTAAACACAATGCCTTGTTTACCTAAGTCAGACATTTTCCCCATCACCTGTTGCACCACTTCAATGTCGGTAGAGTAAACTGTCACTGTTTGATAAGCCGTATATCTGAATTCAGCTCTTTCTTGAGAGCCATATTGTTGAGCAGATTTATCTGTAATCGCAGGAGAAGAATAAGAAATAGCATCGCCATCGATACCTGAGGTTATCAGAAATGATTGAATTTTTTGTGTACTGTCATCGATAGATTTATACATAGCTTCAAGGTCATTGCTAGCGGCACTAAACTGGATTGGCCAGATCACAATATCAGCCTTGTACTCTCGTTCAGATAAACCTTTAACTGTCACTGTTCGTTCATACTCTTTAAAGCGAATGGCAGCATCTCCAAGTAAGTATCCAAGCGAAGACAGGGCTATAATTAAACAAATACCAACAATGATTGCATTACTCTTATTACCCGTCATCACGCATTTACTCCTTTAAATATTAACTGTGTTAAGTGCTTAATATGAATGATTAATGTTACTAAAAACCAATCAAGATAGCTGGAATATCATGATCTAGTTGAATAAAAGATGGCTAACCAAACGGTTTTTTCATTGGATGACGTTTCTATCACTCGGTGCTTCTGATGAGCTTTAATATGTAAATAATCACCTTGTTTCAGGGTAACTTTATCGCCATTTATATATTCAATGACACCATAACCTGATAAAACCATGACCCACTCGATTTCATCTTGATCGTACCAACCTGTATCAGGAGAGCTTTGCCCGTTTGAGACGATTCGCTCAATTCGAAGTTTCTCAGTAATGAGGATATCTTCAAATATTTCATTGGGTAACTGTGATGGAATATCACTAAATATATTTGCCACTCGCTGTCACCTCCAAAAATTGAATAGATGCTTTGTTAATAGCTTCATATCATTAGAAAATGATAGCACTATAGATAACAAATTAAATTATTTGAGTATTAGAAGAGTGAGCTGTAACTCGGATGTTTGCTAAACGATTCAGCAAGCAAAATAAAGAGTGATGCGACAGTTGTGCATAATAATTTACATGCATTTAAGATTGTATTGGTTGGGTTTATGAGTTGAACTTTATGACAATTTCTCTAGAATTTCAAATCAACCATGATTTGTAAATAACTCTCACTTTCTTCCTCGGGGCGTGACGACAGGTTGATATTATCCTCGTTTTTATATTCAGCTTCATTATCTCCGCTGATCTTAAGTTGATAGCCCTCTTGCTCTTGTAGCAGAGTTAAAACACTGGCTAATTTTTCAAAAAATTCGGGGGTTGCTTTAGTTACCGCTGAAAATATTGACGTTTTATTATTAACACTAACCAATGATTTCTGCAGGTTTAAATTTGTAGGGTTTTGTTGATAGTTGGAAGATACTATCGCAGTAGCAGGCTTTGTGCCTTCAGGACATTTATCTCCTACCGTTAGCTCGTTTGACAGTCCTTCAAATTCAGCGAGTGTTCCGTGCAAAACAAGCAAATCTCTGACTGCTTCTCCACTAAGTCCACTGTCGATTTGTATTTCTCTTAAAATTTCTTGTTTTTGTATTTCTAAAATTCGTATTTTTGAAGGGAAGCAAATATTTTTTCTAGCCAGTCTTATGTCATCTAACTCCTCCTCACTTAAGCCTCTGGGATTTTGTGATGCCTCAGCTAACTCAGTTTGCCCATTTGAATTAGCTTTATCTGGTTTTTTGTGTGTGTTAACCGATGCGTTTTGCATTTTTACCGGCTTAGATGAACAGCCACAAGTTGTTGAAAATATAGCTACAATTAAGACTGCCATAAAATTACGCATGTTGTATCTTCCCGTGAGGTATTAACTTTTGCATGATTTGTATTTTCGTAGCAAATTAATATACCGCCATTAGTTTAGGTTTAATATGCTCCTGCAGACTTATAATATTAACGAATGGTTATTTATATTAAGTCTCTGCATAGAGAAGAAAAATGAAATTTAACGTTGGTTTGGCAACATAAATACAAAAGCGTTCAACCTAATTGTACAAAATGTGAGCAATAACGTTAATCCTGGTGTTTATGCTCAGAGTTATTAACCTGACACAAGCATTGATATATTTTAATGCCAGACACCTACACAATCGAACCATATTACTGATCAAACCCCGTCCCTATGACTCCGAATACCCCGTCATATAAAGAAATTAAACAGTTACCTAAAAATATCTTCGAGGATACAAAAATATGTTAAGTAATTTAGCAACTAATTGAACCTTAATGAAAAAAGACAAATTTATGTCATTTTAACGCCCAGCCGCCAATGTGACATTGATCACACTTTACATGTAATGTATGATCCGAAAATAATAAAAACTATATTAATTACAACAAGGATTTTATCGTGATATCAATGATTAAAGAACTATTTAGCTCAAACAAAGATTCTTCTGGAAAAAACATCGATCGTGTTATTAAACACCTAGCAGCTCAAAATAAGACAAGTGTTTACGCTTGGTCATATATTAAAGAGCAATCTTTTTATGAAAACACTAAAAATGGAAGACGCATTTACGCTTATGAACTGCCAAAAATTGCGGCATAGAGGAACAATCGACTAAGCTCTATTTAATAAAAGTACAAGCACACTTTATATAAATAGTCGTGTATTATACTGAAATTAAAAGCTAAACTTGAATGCAAAAGTGACTAACTTGTTACTTGTTTTGTTACTCTTTAGAACGATTTTCTAAATGGTAAAGACTAATAAATAATTAGATGCGACAAGACTAAAAGATCTGAAACTTTTGCAAAAAGATCCTTTCCTTAAACACCTCAAAAAAAATTGAATTCAGCTCTATTCTTTTATGTAAAAACATCAAATTAAACTAAAACAAAAATGGCATATTCCGCCATCATTTTTCGTTTTTTACTTGGGAAACTGACTCAAAGAACTAATTTCAACCCTTCATGACTAGCTTTAAAGCCTAATTTTTCATAAAAACGAATGGCATCAGGACGCTGCTTATCACTGGTTAATTGCACTGTTTTACAATTTCTAGCATTAGCTAAATCAATTGCGTGTTTAACATTTGTTCACCAAAACCATTACCTCGATAGTTTTCGTGCATTCTCACGCCTTCAATGAGACAGCGCCAACTGCCTATATGCGTTAAATAAGGAATAAATATAAGCTGAAGCATACCCACTAATTGCCCACTCAATTCAACAACGACAAGTTGATTATTTGGATCGTTATCAATAGCTTCAAATGCAGAAACATATAACGCGTTTAAACACTCAGAACTATCTTCTCTTAAACGACCCAATGGATCATTTGCCAACAAATAAACCAAACTATCTAAGTCACTGCGACACGCCGCTCTATATTTTAATTCCATTACTATTCCTATGTTAAATTTTTAACTGCCCCCCATAGTTCACTTGTGATTGGGATTAGCGTTATTGAATATTGTTGAACATTGTTGAACATTGTTGAGCATCGTTGAGCTTTGTTGAGCAACATTTTATGAGCCTGTTTGATATTTAGAGGATTCGGTCATTCAAATACGATTATTAGAAAACACTCACTCCCCCTATTATCCCCTCAACCGAAAAGCCCCGTCATTAATAACGGCTTGGCTATTAACGAACTCTTAACAGTACCCCAAAATTAATAATATAAAGTACAAAAGGTTATTCATCATGTTAACAAACAAGC
>JBALXF010000169.1:0-6463 GCA_036961085.1 Psychromonas sp. | reverse complement strand
CTAGCGAAACAGATTATGCACCTCGCCCAGAATGGCGTCCGCTAACTAAGTTTGAAAATCGTGGTAATAACCTAGGTCACGGTGTTTGGGATTTATTATTTGAACGAGTTAGCTAAATTTTTCAATAACTTACTGAACTACATAATTACAGTGGAAACCAGTACAATCTAGTTGCAAACTGTGACTATAAAAAAGCGAACTTAATAGTTCGCTTTTTTGATCTGCTAGCAAAACCAATTTTCCTTGCCAATATTGTCTAGATCCTCCCAGCTCACTCCTGGTTGATTTTCTTAAAACTAATAGCTTAAGAATATTTTATGATAAGTGTTTTGAGGATAGGAAAAAGTAGTAAGTCTATGAGTAAGAATGTTTTAATAAAACCACAAGTCATTCACGGTAAGCGCATTATACTTGCTAAGTATTTTTAACTATATAAATCAACTTTGCTGTAGCGTAAAACGTTACTTATTCCGAAAAACACTACCACGAAGTCACTTCGTTACACGAATAACGCGAAGAAACCACTAACAAAAAATGAATAAGCGCTTTAGGCTTTCATTTTCTTCGTGCCTTCGTGGTTAATCGCTTTTGGACTTACATAAATTGCTTAATATTATTTATAATGCGCTTACCCTGGGGATATTAGGGGAATTGTTTGAGGTATAGTTTGAGGTATAGTTTGAGGTATAGTTTCGACAAAAAATAAACTTAAAAAGTAGCATTCAACACGGAATAAAACATACGAAAGAGTAAACAAAGCTTTTGTTGTCTACTCTTTCGCTGCTTATATAAGGTTTAAATTAGTTACTGAATGAACGTAATTTCGCCATCTTTTGCGTCTACTTGTATCACTTTATCTTTTTCTAAACTTTCCGATAAAATTTGCTGTGCTAAGGTATTTTCTACCCGTTGTTGGATTGCTCTTTTTAAAGGTCTTGCACCAAACACAGGGTCATAGCCCGATTCAACTAATAGCTCAATAGCAGAGTCGTTAAAATTAATTAAGTAGTCACGTGTTTTGAGACGTGCTTTTAAGGCTTGTAACTGAATCTCTGCAATTGATTTTATATGCTCATGCCCTAATGGGTGGAAGACCACGGTTTCATCAATACGGTTTAAAAACTCAGGTTTGAATTGTCGTGATAATACTTCCATTAATATTTCTTTAATTTCTTCATAGCCGACTCGACCAAATTTTTCCTGAATTAAATCAGATCCAATATTTGAGGTCATAATAATGACAGTATTACGGAAATTAACCGTTCGTCCTTGCCCATCGGTTAAACGACCATCATCTAAAACCTGTAGCAAAATATTAAATACATCCGGATGCGCTTTTTCTATCTCATCTAATAAAATAACTGAATAAGGTTTACGACGTACAGCTTCGGTTAAATAACCGCCCTCTTCATAACCAACATAACCTGGAGGTGCACCCACTAGCCGTGAAACCGAGTGTTTTTCCATAAATTCAGACATATCTATACGCACCATATTTGACTCACTATCAAATAAAAAACTAGCCAGTGCTTTACAAGACTCAGTTTTACCGACGCCCGTTGGACCTAAAAACAGGAAAGATCCAATCGGACGATCTGGATCGCTTAACCCAGCACGGCTGCGTCGGATAGCGTTAGAAACAGCATCTATCGCTTCATTTTGTCCGATCACTCGAGTATGTAAATGTGTTTCCATTTTTAGTAACTTATCTCGCTCACCTTCAAGCATCTTAGCAACAGGGATCCCTGTCCATTGAGCTAGAATTTCCGCAATTTCAGTTTCAGTAACCGCATGTTTTAAAAGAGTCATCTCTTGCATTTCAGCCTGAGATGCAATTTCTAACTGCTTTTCAAGCTCTGGAATTTTACCGTACTGTAACTCTGACATTCGAGTCAGATCTAAACTGCGACTTGCAACTTCAAGATCTAAACGCGCTTGCTCAAGAGTTTGCTTAATATCTTGAGTACCAGACACAGCTGCTTTTTCTGACTTCCAGACATTATCAAGGTCCTTAAGAACAGACTCTTTCTCTTTAATCGAGAGCTCTAAGTCATCTAAGCGCTTCATACTGGCAGGATCGTTATTATTTTGTAACGCTTTTTGCTCGAGTTTTAATTGAATAATTTTACGTTCAAGTTTATCTAACTCTTCGGGTTTTGAGTCCATTTGTAAACGAATACTTGAAGCCGCTTCATCAATTAAATCAATGGCTTTATCGGGTAATTGACGATCGCTAATATAGCGATGCGAAAGGGTTGCTGCTGCCACGATCGCAGGATCTGTGATTTCAACATTATGATGCAATTCATAACGTTCTTTTAGACCACGTAAAATAGCAATGGTATCTTCTACACTTGGTTCATCAACTAATACTTTTTGAAAACGACGCTCAAGTGCGGCATCTTTTTCGATATATTGACGATACTCATCAAGTGTTGTCGCACCAACACAATGCAATTCACCACGCGCTAATGCAGGTTTTAACATATTACTGGCATCCAGCGCACCGTCAGTTTTACCGGCCCCCACCATAGTATGTAGCTCATCAATGAACAGTATGATCTGGCCTTCTTCTTTAGAAAGCTCACTGAGTACCGCTTTTAACCTTTCTTCAAATTCACCACGATATTTTGCTCCTGCAATGAGGGAGCCCATATCTAATGAAAGTACCCGTTTATTTTTTAGTCCTTCTGGCACTTCACCATTAATAATACGCTGTGCAAGTCCTTCAACAATGGCTGTTTTACCTACGCCCGGCTCGCCAATTATGACAGGGTTATTTTTAGTCCGGCGTTGTAACACTTGGATCATTCGACGCACTTCATCATCTCGACCAATAACCGGATCTAGTTTCCCCTGCTCAGCGCGTTCGGTTAGATCGATCGTATATTTAGCAAGAGCTTGCTCCACCCCTTCTCCATCTTGTTGATCTACATTTTGGCCATCTCGAATTTTAGCTATAGATTGTTCTACTTTCTTTTTGCTAATGCCAAGCTGTTTTAATATCTCACCCAAACGCCCTTTATCTTCGCAAGCAGCAACTAAAAACAGTTCTGATGAAATAAACTTATCTTTCGATTTCTGCGCATATTTATCACACAGATTAAATAGTGTCGCCAACTGGGAAGAAACTTGAACATCACCACCAATACCCGAAATTTTTGCAATGCTATCCAGTTCAGTCCCTAACTTAGATCGTAATAAACTAAGATCGACTTCGAGATCCGCCAATATTGGGCGTAAAGATCCTGTTTGCTGATTTAATAATGCTAGCAGTACATGCACCGCTTCAATATATTGATGATCTCGTCCTAATGCTAAGGATTGCGCATCGGCGATTGCTAATTGAAATTTACTGGTTAATTTATCCATACGCATAATAGTGTCCTCTTAATTAATCTCTAATTAAAAGATGGTGCTTTATTGAGCGATTTCAAGGTGGGGAAATAAAAAATTGAGGATATTAAGGTTTATGTAACGATTCATTGTTTTTAATCAAATTAAAAAGTGACTCTAAAATCGTCACTATTTAAGCTTAAATGATCGTTTAAATAGCTTAACAATGACTTGAATAAGCGTTATTCAATCCAGATTAAACTTGCCATTCGGCCTGTTACACCTTCTCTGCGATAGGAATAAAAAAGATCCGACTCACTGAAGGTACAATGTTCACTGGCGGTTATTTCAAAGATATCAAAGGCGGCTAAACGTAATCGCGCTAATTGTTGTAAATCTGCTAACCAACGATCTTCGTAGCGGCTAAATGCTAACTGTGCTTTTGCATTTTCAGCAATAAATTCAGCACGTACTTCATCACCAACGGCAAAGGCGCTTTTTCCAATACAAGGACCTAACCAGACGAACAAGTCATTTGAGTTGAGATTTAACTGATTACAAATGGAAGTTATTGATTTTTCAATAATACCATCGCATAAACCACGCCAACCGGCATGAATAGCAGCAACAAATGAACCTTGTTTATTGGTAATTAATAGTGGCAAACAATCCGCAGTCATCACAACACAAGGTTGATTTTCTAACACAGTCCAAGCGGCATCCGCTGCAACAATTTCAGACTTTTCTGATGCTGAGTTGTCAAGGTAAAGCAAGCTAGTACTGTGGGTTTGATTTAACCAAGGTAAGTGATTAGGTAGAGAAAGCGTTTCTGATAATAAAAAACGGTTTTTATCGACACGTTGTGGGTCATCTTGAACATGTGCGCCAAGATTTAATCCTTGGTAGATACCTAAACTACAACCACCCAAGCGCGTTGTTGAAACCGCCTGGATGTTGCTAGGTGCAGACCAGCTTGGTTTGATTAAACCAAGCTCAGAATGAAGCTTAACCACCAAGTTGAATCATATCTTTGCGAAGTGCATTAGCTAACTCTTCGAAGTCAGCAGGGATTGGCGCATGCCATTCCATTAATTCACCTGTAATAGGATGATCTAAACGTAACATAGTTGCGTGTAATGCTTGGCGTTTAAAACCACGTAAAGTAGCAAGTAACTCTTCTGACGCACCTTTAGGAGGACGAGGACGACCACCATATACAGGGTCTCCCGCTAAGATATGTCCGATATGGGCCATATGTACACGGATTTGGTGTGTACGACCTGTTTCTAAACGTAAACGTAAACGAGTATGAGCCCGGTATTTTTCAGATACACGATAATGCGTTACGGCATGTTTACCACCCGTAGCATTTACTGCCATTTTTATGCGATTTAATTTATCACGACCAATCGCAGCTTCAACACGACCACCGGCAGTGAAAGTTCCCATTGCGATAGCATCGTATTCACGAGTAATTTCACGTGCTTGTAAGCTATTCACTAAATGTGTTTGTGCTGGTACTGTTTTTGCAATTACCATCAAACCAGTAGTATCTTTATCTAGACGGTGAACGATACCCGCTCTTGGCACTTCTACAATTTCAGGGTAATGATGCAATAATGCATTTAGTACAGTACCGTTAGGGTTACCTGCACCTGGATGTACCACTAAACCTGCTGGTTTATTGATAACTAAAATATCATCATCTTCATAGACGATATTTAACTTAATATTTTGCGGTTCAAATACCACTTCGTCTTCAAGGACAGCATTTACTTCAACTGACTGACCCGTATAAACTTTTTCTCGAGGGCGATTTATCATTTCGCCATCGATTTTAACCATATCTTCTAAGATCCACTCTTTAATTCGCGTACGAGAATAATCTGGGAATAATGAGGCTAATGCCTTGTCTAGACGAAATCCTAATTGATCTTCAGTGACTTCTGCAGTGAGGTGTAACGCTTGGCTCATATAATGTTCTCTTTTATCTACGCGATTGGTTTTATAAGTAAACCACTTTAAAAAATTTAAAGAAGCTTGCTTATAAATAAACTATATTTTACAGTTTCTACTGCAAACTTGTCACATTTTATCTTATTTAACTTTGCTTTTTAAAGTCGATAGAAGATACTGTGCTTTTTATCTGCCATTATTATTGGCTTCTAGGCATTATAACACTTATGAAAAAGATACTCAGACTAATAACGACATCTGTGCTTATTGTTTTATTTGGCACAGCTTGTTCTTCAAATAAAGCAGATAAACCTAAGGTTGAAGATAAACCGCCTGCAGTTCTGTATGAAGATGCAAAAGTAGCATTAGAGTCAGCAAACTTTATCAAGGCCGCCGAAGTTTTAGAAGCGTTAGATACTCGCTATCCGTTTGGTCCTCATTCAGAACAAGTGCAACTTGATCTGATATATGCTTATTATAAGAATGAAGATATCGCTTTAGCGCTTTCGAACATTGATAGATTTCTGCGCTTAAATCCAGGTCACCCCGATCTCGATTATCTCTATTACATGCGCGGACTTACCTATATGGCGAGTGATGAGCAGTTTTTCCAAAACCTGTTCGGCATAGATCGTTATAACCGTGACCCAAGTGATTCTCAACGTGCATTTAAAGACTTTACTTACATCATAAGCAATTACCCTGATAGCCTTTATGCTAAAGATGCTCTGCAACGTAGCATTTACATTAAAGATCGTTTAGCACGTTACGAGATTGATATTGCAGAATGGTACATAAAACGAGAAGCTTACATAGCAGCAATTAACCGCAGTAAAACAGTATTAAATAACTACCCTGATACTAGCTCTGTAGAAAGCGCTTTAGAAATTATGATTGATGCTTATTCAGAATTAGATCTTGAAGAGCCAAGAATTAATGCATTAACAGTTTTAAAATTAAACTTTCCTAAAAATCGAAAAATTAGACGTTACGAGCGTTGGAATAAAGATTTATAAACCAACTAATAAACTTGTAAGCTATTCAATAACAACAAAAAAGGAGAACATATGTTCTCCTTTTTTAATGCATCTTTAATAAGATTAGTTATTAAAGTGCTTCACCATCTTCTTCACCCGTACGAATTCGTATAACACGCTCAATCGGTGAAACA
>JBALXF010000168.1:0-6475 GCA_036961085.1 Psychromonas sp. | reverse complement strand
CCGCTAAGAATAAGAAGATAGCCAACAGCAACAATGGTAGGCTCGGTTCAATAATATAGATGGGAACATAATATTGTAAAATCATACCTTCTAGCAATGTCAGGAAAAAAATAAGCGGTGGCGGAGCAATAATCTTCATAAACTATCCTTAGTGAGTCATTTAAAATCCAATTTCTATTTTCTATTCTCTATTCTCTATTCGGCAATTTATAAGCCAATTCATAAACGCATATTAACGGCTATCGCTTCAGAGAATAACATCGTGAGCATTAAACATTATTATCCACCTTGAAAACAAGAGACTGTATTTAAAAACATTACTCAGCACCATTAATTTTTTTTTACGTTAAGTATTGCCTGTGAACTTTATGAACAATATTCATTTAACTTTTTTAATTCACATTATTTTCGATAACTAGCCGAGTTGCCAACATACGACTAACATTGACAGTCATAAATCAGTTGAATTAAGAAATCACAGCTGTTTATCGAGTAATTCGTCAATGTTGATTAATCAATAAAGGAATATAGCATGATCAGAAATTTCAAAAAAAGACTCACTTCATCAATTCTCGCACTTAGCATTTCAACTTTAGCAAGTGCTTCTTTTGCTGCAGATTT
The DNA here is from genome assembly GCA_036961085.1 of Psychromonas sp. Lineage (GTDB taxonomy): Bacteria > Pseudomonadota > Gammaproteobacteria > Enterobacterales > Psychromonadaceae > Psychromonas. The sequence goes on along the minus strand of JBALXF010000168.1, from coordinate 5,854 downwards.
AGAAAAAATACACTTTATCATTCCTGGTGGTGCAGGTGGTGGCTGGGATGGCACAGCGCGTGGTATCGGTAGTGTATTAATGAAAGAAGAGTTAGTTGATCAAGTCTCATACCAAAACCTTTCTGGTGGTGGTGGTGGCAAGGCTATAGCACACCTGATTGAAACTGCTGACCGTCAACAAGATACATTAATGGTTAATTCAACCCCGATAGTTATTCGTTCTCTTACTGGAATTTTCCCGCAATCATTTCGAGATTTAACGCCGGTTGCATCAACTATTGCTGATTATGGCGCGATTGTTGTTGCCGCTGATTCAGAATATAAAGATTGGAAACAAGTTGTTGCCGCTTTTAAAGCTGACCCTAAGAAAGTAAAAGTTGCAGGCGGATCTGCACGTGGCAGTATGGATCACTTAGTCGTAGCCGCTGCCTTTAAAGGTGAAGGTTTTGATGCACGTTCTGTTCGTTATATTGCTTATGATGCAGGTGGTAAAGCAATGGCAGCAGTACTATCTGGTGAAACGCCATTATTATCGACTGGTTTAGGCGAAGTACTAGAGATGTCAAAGAGTGGCCAAGTTCGTATTCTTGCAATTACCGCACCAGAGCGCTTAGCAGCAGCACCCGATGTGCCTACTCTGACAGAAATGGGTAATGATACCGTGTTTGCTAACTGGCGTGGTTTCTTTGCTGCACCGGGTGTAAGCGACGAAAAAGTTGCGGCTTGGAACAAAGCCTTTTCAGAAATGTACAAAACTGATCAGTGGGTAACCGTTCGTGATCGCAATGGTTGGATTGATAATTACAAAGCCGACAAAGATTTTTATAACTTTTTAGAAGAACAAGAAAAACAGATGGGTGATCTTATGCGTGAGTTAGGCTTCTTAGAATAAAACTCTACTCTGTTGTTATTTTAGCTATTTATGTAGTTATGTAGTTTTTTACTTATGCCCATCAATCCAAAGCATTGATTCAAAGATTGATGGGTTTATTTCACTATAAGTATATTTAGCTATAAATAGTTATTTTAAATTTGTTATTAAAGCACCCTTCTTTTTATCCCGCAGTAACAGTGCCTTCATTGTCGGTAAGTATTGCACAAATTTCAGGAGCAACTTATGAAGTTAAAATCTGAATCTCTATTATGCCGTGATCGTATTGGTGGAATAATCTTTTTGATTTTTTGCTTAACTTACGGTTACCAGACTACCTTAATCCCCCTATTTCCCGGTGATGAATACGAGGCTTTTACCGCGAGAACATTACCTTGGATGTTAACATGTGCAGGTATTTTCCTATCCTTATTATTAATTGCAATGGCACAGCCCGATGAAAAAAGTGGCGCTGTATTTGGGTTCGATTGGCGTCTGTTGATTTCGTTTGTCCTGTTGATGATAGCTTACGGTTTTGGTTTAACCTGGCTAGGTTTTGTATTAGCCACTAGTTTGTTTTTATTAGCAGGTTTCTGGGTTTTAGGCGAACGCAGAAAATCTGTCTTATTTGGGGCTTCATTCCCATTTGTTACTGCTTTTTGGTTGTTATTAACCAAAGTTCTCGATATTTACCTTGAACCGGGTTACCTGTTCTTAAGTCTATAGGAAGTAATCTATGTTAGATGGAATTTTAATTGGCTTATCAACGGCCGTAATGCCAGTCAACCTGATGTGGGTTGTCGTTGGTTGTTTTGTCGGCACTTTCATTGGTATGTTACCTGGTCTTGGTCCCATTTCTGCCATTGCGCTGATGATCCCAATTACCTACGGTTTAGACCCTTCATCGGGTATGATTTTGATGGCAGGTGTTTATTATGGGGCTGTATTTGGAGGCTCGACTTCTTCGATATTAATCAACGCACCTGGTTGTTCTTCCACCGTGGTAACAGCATTTGATGGTTACCCGATGGCACAAAAAGGCCAAGCCGGAAAAGCGTTAGCACTTGCCGCCTATTCCTCTTTTACTGGTGGTACACTATCTGCAATTATGTTATTGGTTGCCGCACCTGCACTTGCAAAAGTGTCATTAAGCTTTCAATCTCCGGACTATTTTGCATTAATGTTAGTGGGGTTATCCGCTGTTGCTGCTTTTGCAGGCAAAGGACAAGTGGTTAAAGCATGGATGATGACAATATTAGGTTTAATGTTAGCAACCGTAGGTATAGATAAAGGTATAGGGGTAGAAAGGTTTACTTTTGGCCTTACAGATTTAATGGATGGTTTTAGTTTCTTACTGTTAGCGATGGCGACATTTGCATTAGGTGAAACACTAATGGGTATCTTAAAACCAGAAAAAGATACGTCTGCTGCAGAAAATAGTGCGTTAGCTGAAATTGGTAGTATGAAGATAACAAAGGAAGAATTTAAAGAATTAGCGCCTGTTTCAATACGTTCATCTATTCTTGGTTTTTTTATTGGCGTATTACCCGGTGCGGGTGCAACCATTGCTGCATTTTTAAGTTATGGTCTGGAAAGGAATATTGCTCCGAAAGATAAACGTGAAGAATTTGGTAAAGGTAGCATGCGTGGTGTTGTCGCCCCGGAGTCGGCCAACAATGCAGCTTCAAGTGGGTCATTTGTGCCTCTTTTAACGCTCGGTATTCCTGGCTCAGGTACCACAGCGATTATGTTAGGCGCTTTGATCTCTTATGGTGTACAACCAGGTCCTCGTTTGTTTATTGATAACCCTGAGATTTTTTGGTCGGTTATTATTTCAATGTATATTGGTAATATAGTGTTAATGGTGCTGAATTTGCCACTTATTCCTTATATTTCCAAATTGCTTGCAGTACCACGTACAGTATTACTACCTATGGTCATCTTCTTTTCAATAACGGGTGTTTACTTGGTTTCATTTAATACTATTGATGTATTTATTATGATTGCCATCGCGATTGTTGCCATATTTTTAAGGCTCTCTAATTTCCCACTTGCCCCTTTATTATTAGGTTTTATCTTAGGCGGTTTAATGGAAGAAAATTTACGTAGATCCTTGATGATAAGTGATGGTGAATTAAGCTTTTTGTGGGAGCGCCCTATTACATTAACATTCACTGCCATTGCAATTATCGTATTAATTACGCCTATTCTATTAACTTTGTTTAATAAATTCAGAACACACAAAATGAAACCAAGTGGATTAGAGCAAAACTAATTTTTACATTAATTTTGCGCTAATAATACTCAGCACAATAAAAAACAGCGCAGTTGCGCTGTTTTTTTATCCCTGCATTTTGTGACCCTACTCTGTATTTGATAATCAAAACCATAAAAAATCATGGATTGTTGACAATAATGTTGTTTATTTAGACAAAAAGACTACTATTTAGTCAAATTCACATAAACTGTTGACAAACTATGAACTTGATCACAGAAGATATTGAACCTAAAACATCTGATAACAAAGAACAGATAAAGTCTGACAATTTAACGGATAGACTGATCGAAGCCATAGTCAATGGTGATTATCCTGCGGGTAGCAAAATCTCAGAGCCTGAGCTTGCACGTATCTTTAATGTTAGTCGCGGTCCATTACGTGAAGCTATGATGCGTGTTGAATCGCTTAATTTAGTTGAGAGAATTCCTCACGTTGGCGCACGTGTTGTCAGCCTTAGTTTAGAAAAACTGATTGAGGTTTATGCAGTACGTGAAGCATTAGAAGGTATGGCTGCAAACCTTGCCTGTAAACACATTGATGATGAAGAAATTAGCACCTTAGAAAATTTACTAGGTAAACACCAATCCCATATAGAGCAGGTTGATGGCGCTTCTTATTTCTATCAGGAAGGCGATATTGACTTTCACTACCTGATTATCAAAGCCAGTAAAAATGAGCAATTGATCAATTTGTTATGCTCCCAATTGTATCATTTAATTCGCATGTATCGATTTCAATCCCCACGCCAACATGCCCGCCCTGAAAAAGCATTATATGAACATATTGCGATATTAAACGCGATAAAAGCACGCGATCCTGAGTTAGCGGAAATGCTGATGCGCAGACATATTAAGAACAGCCGTATATTAATTGAAAATGAAATGTTAGAGGAATAAACCATGAGCCCAGGTAAAAAATTTAGACTTGCTATTAATGCTAATAAACCATTACAAGTGGTCGGTACCATTAACCCTTATTGCGCCATGATGGCAGAGCAACTTGGCCATCAAGCAATTTATCTTTCAGGTGGCGGCGTCGCAAATGCTTCTTACGGATTGCCTGACTTAGGTATGACCTCATTAAACGATGTAATTGCAGATGTACAACGCATCACATCAGCATCGAGTTTACCTTTATTGGTTGATATCGATACAGGATGGGGAGGCGCTTTCAATATTGCTAAAACTATTCGAGATATGGAAAAAGCCGGTGCAGCTGCCGTACATATTGAAGATCAAGTTGCTCAAAAACGTTGTGGACATCGTCCTAATAAAGAGATCGTTTCAATTGAAGAGATGGCCGACCGTATCAAAGCAGCTGTAGATGCGCGCATTGATAGTGATTTTTTCATTATGGCGCGCACCGATGCATTTGCACAAGAAGGATTAGATGCTGCGATTGAACGTGCTAAAGCTTATGTTGCTGCTGGCGCAGATGGCATATTTGCAGAGGCGATTAAAACTGAAGCCCACTACCGCGCATTTTCACAAGCTTTAGATGTGCCAGTTCTTGCCAATATTACTGAATTTGGCGAAACAGAATTATGGAATAAACAACAATTAGGTGAATGGGGTTGCGCGATGGTGCTTTACCCACTTTCGGCCTTTAGGGCGATGAATAAAGCCGCTGAATTAGTTTATAAAACCTTACTTATAGATGGTGACCAAAAAGCGGTTGTGGATATGATGCAAACACGTATGGAACTCTACAATTATCTGGGTTACCACGAATATGAGAATAAATTAGACGCCCTATTTGCAGATCAAAAAAACAAATAGTAAGTGTAATGAATTGATTAAATGACATGGTAGAAACATTGATAGATTAACAACAATAAGGAAAGCATGATGAGTGATAAACAAATTGGTGGTGCTGGGCTTCGTGGACAAAGTGCTGGCGAAACAAAGTTATGTACAGTTGGACAATCAGGGAGTGGCTTAACTTATTGTGGTTATGATGTTGCTGATCTTGCTGAAAATGTCACCTTTGAAGAAGTTGCATACTTGCTATTTAATGGTGAGTTACCTACTCACCAGCAGCTTGAAGACTATAAATCAGAGCTGTTTTTGATGCGAGATTTACCAGACGCATTAAAAAAATTATTAAAACTAATTCCTGCTGATGCACATCCAATGGATGTGATGCGCACAGGCTGTTCATTCCTAGGAAACATTGAGCCAGAAGCGGACTTCTCTCAGCAAAACCGAGTAGCAAACCGATTACTTGCCGCCTTTCCTGCCATCATGTGTTATTGGTATAGATACTCGCATCAAGGTATTGAAATTGATTGCCAAACCGATCAATCTTCAATTGGTGGTCACTTTTTAAAATTGCTTAATGGTGAAACAGCTTCCGAACAACATCAACGTGTCATGGATGTCTCTTTAATCTTATATGCGGAGCATGAATTCAACGCATCAACATTCTCTGCACGCGTTTGTGCTTCGACCTTATCTGATATGTACTCTTGTATCACAGGGGCAATTGGTACACTACGCGGTCCATTACACGGCGGCGCTAATGAAGCGGCGATGGATATGATTGAAAAATTCACCTCTCCTGCAGATGCTAAAGTTCAAATGGCATTAATGCTTGAACGCAAAGAAAAAATAATGGGCTTTGGGCATGCGATCTATAGAACATCTGATCCACGTAATGTCATTATAAAAAGCTGGTCGCAAAAACTAGCACAAGAAAATGGTGAC
>JBALXF010000167.1:0-6478 GCA_036961085.1 Psychromonas sp. | reverse complement strand
GAATAAATTTACCTGCTTTTTTTATCAAATAAATAACTTATTTATCATATTCATAGGAGTAATGAATATCATGATCTGTGTAAGTTAGCGCAAATAATCGCTGAAATTTCAAACGATAATTGAGCTAGATATGCAGATTAGAAGATAAGGTTGCAGCGCGGCTCTGTTTCGTCACTCTTTTAGGTGGGTTACAAGAAGGCGAAAGCCCGCACCGCTGATACGAGATAAATAGGACTAGGTAGATATTACAAGGTAAATAGGGCTAGGTAGATAGGAGCATGTAGATATAATAAATTCGGAAAAGTTATTTAGTTCAACGTATGTAACTGGCGTACAATAATTTATTATTGGAAACAAATTAAGCATGACGAATTATTTAATATAGGGATATTGAACATGAAAGCACTATTACTGATTGCGCACGGTAGTCGCCGCAAGCAATCAAACGATGAAGTCGTTGCATTAGCAAACAAGTTAAAAAATAACTGTTCAGAGCAATATACGATTGTTCATTCAGGATTCTTAGAATTAGCAGCGCCTTTAATTCCAGATGCTATTAAAAAATGTGTCGATGATGGTGCTACCTCGATTGTCATTTTGCCTTATTTCCTAAATTCAGGGCGTCATGTAGTCGAAGATATTCCGAATATAGTGAATGATACAACACCTCACTATCCTGATGTCGATATTAAAATAGCCGCACATCTTGGAGCCTCAGATCTGATAATGGATTTATTGATAAGCTCTGCAAATTCGGTGACACAATAAAAGATAAGTTACAAAGTTTAATCGCTTCTTTAAAGCACAGCTAGGTCAATCGCCTTCTGAATACCGCATGAATTGAATAAGCTGATCTACTCATGTATTCTCAATAATAACGCAGCGATAAGCTCCGTTATTATTTGCTGACATTACTGATTAACTGCTTTGAAGCTAAATTAAACGCAAGATGCAATTCTCTCGTTTCATTCGTCCCTGTTAGCCTCCGCTTATACAATCTCCTCACTGCGCAATTTTTATCTGTGATCTTCACTAATAGATAACCACTACGCATACAAAAACTTTCAAATAAGAGACACAATGGCAAATTTCAATACTCACCTTAATGTGGCTACCGTTGCAACTGGCCTCACCTCAGCGGTACTTCTGACTGCTGGACATATCGATCTCAATAATGCACTTTGGCTCTGGTTTTTAGGCGTGATTGGAGGGTTATTACCCGATATCGATTCTGATAACTCCACATCGCTAGATACGCTGTTTAATTTATTCGCCTTAAGTGGCGTATTATTCGTAACCCGGTACATTACAACAGAGCTTTCTCAAGTCAGCTTTATTGAACTGATTGTTATTCCTTTAATCGCCTATGGCATTTTAAAGTACTTAGTAAGACCCCTATTTGAAAAAATTACTGTACATCGAGGCAGCTGTCATTCATTGTTTTTTTTACTCTTGATGGCTCTGCTAACAACCCAAGTAATCTGGCGACTAAACCCGCACAGTACTGAACAATCAGCCATGATTGCATGGCTTTCAGGAGGATTTATTTTTCTTGGAGGTCTTATTCACCTGCTATTAGATGAGATGTTTAGTGTTGATTTAGTCAATGCGAGAATTAAACGTTCGTTTGGCACTGCGCTGAAAATTGCTGAATTTAAAAACAAAAGCTTAACCGCGCTCACATTGGTGGCAATTATAGGGTTAGCCTATAATGCCCCTTCACCAAGCGGCACCATTAAAACATTAAGTAACTGGTCAAATTTCAAACTTTAAGGCTTCACAAGTCCGATTACTCGGGGACATAATATCAATCAGGCTTTAACGTTTTCTGTCTTATGCTGTATCTATTCTTACTTAGAGCATAAGAAGAAAATGATGCTAACAACATAACCCTGGTTCATCTATTAACTGGCACTTGCTAGTGCCAGTTTAGTTGCAAATGCAACAAAGGCGACACCGACACTCGCACCGGAAATAGCTGAAGCTTTTTTGCGTTTTCTAAAGGTTTCTGCCAGTGTTGTGCCTGCGTAAATAAGTACCGCAAGGTAAACAATGCTGAGCATTTGAATCGTTAATGCCAGTATCAAAAAAGGGATCACAGGTTGCGCATACGTAGGATCGACAAATTGGGCAAAAAAGGAAAGGAAAAATAAAATAGCCTTAGGGTTTAATAGACTTACTAACAGCGCTTTTCTAAGGGCTTTAGCGGCACTCACTTTCTTAATATTGATCGCTTTTTGCAAACTTTGATCATCTATCTGATGCCAAGATTTAATCGCGCCTGCAATTAAGTTGTATCCAATATAAACCAAATAGCCAGCACCAGCATATTTGATCATCATAAAGATCACGGGATAGGCAGTCAGAATCGTCACAGCACCTAAAGCGGTTGCCAAAATAAGAACAGAGTCTCCAATTACAACCCCTGCTGCACCCGCCCAACCTATGCGACTACCTTGCTGAGCAGATAGTGCCAACACATAAAGTGAATTAGGCCCTGGTAATAAAACAATGAGCAAAGCACCTATAAAATAGGTGATATAATTGAGTACGCCAAAACTTTCCATAGTTACCTTATTCCTAAAATTACTTAACAAGCACTCTATTTGGATCATCTTCCTCTAAAATGATCAGGATTTGTTATCTAAAATTGATGATTTTTTTGGTTACAGAATAAACGAAAGTATCCTAAGAGACATAATATTGCGAACTATTATTTTAATAATTTGTAATCATCCATATCACTTGCGGTAAAAAATGTTGATCACTTTTTATGATTTTAAAATAAAGGCATGCACTTTTTAGTTGAATAAAGAAAAATGGTCGTAAAGAGATCTGATTATTGATGATATGAACGAGAAACCTAGGCTAGCACTCGACTTAATATGATGAAAACATTGCTGGGTACACAGATGGCCAAATATGAAGCTTTATCCTTAGTTTAGAGAGTTCCCCCTAAAAGAGAGCGTCTTACTAGGAGTAGTGAACTTACATTGATAGCTATAATTGTTGCATAATCAAATAATCAAAATAAAGCATCTGACCCAACCACCCTAATGAGTTTAAAGGGCGATAAAATAGGGTCAGAATTATACACGACCAAACGGATTAACCGTGGTGATGTCCGTGGTGTTCATGATGTTCATGATGTTCATGGTTATCATGATTCTCTTGATGTTCTTGGTGTTCTTGGTTGTCATGATTCTCATCTTCATCAGATGTCTCATGTTGTATTTCTTGTAATCGAGTCAACAGACGGTTTAAGCCAGAAGCCGTTTGCGTTTGTTTTTCTTCGTTTTCTAATACTTCTAGCTGTAACAGTTCATTCTCTTCAGCAAGCTTAGTTGTTTGCTCTTGAAGTTCAGCGACCTGCTGCTTAAGTTGGTTGTTATTTTTAATTGTTTGTTCAATTAACTGTTCAAGTTGAGGTAGCGTATTTTCTAACATAGTGTTCTTCCATAATTAGGGTAGAGAGATATTGTCCAATCTAATCTAAAGTAACGCATATTGCGACCAATTGGCTACAAATTTGTCTTTGATTTATACATATATCTAAAAAAAAATTATTTCTTTGCAAAAAATCACCTTTAACAGCTAAATATTTACCCTACAAGACCATAAACACTACTCGTAGCAGCTAATCTAAAAATCTAATCTAGGCTAATAAAAAATTATTTTCATTGCAATTTTTCATTTAAATTTTGATCATTATTTACCGAAATAGGACTTAACCTCTTACTAATCAAACTTTATTTTTTGCTTTAATAACAACAAGTTTCAAACAACCTATCACCAAACCGCATAGCTCCTCACTTAGCTTTTATTAACTAATACCGTAACTTATGTGTTTTATTGAGATCAAGGTGATCATTATGTTTAAAATTATTAAAAAATTACGTTTCACTTTTGCGATTCTTGCTGCGGGTTGCTTTATATTGGTTGCTGAGAATGCAATGGCAGAAACACCTTTACAACAAGATGCCCAAGAATTAATTCAACTTGCTAACCAGCAACTTAATAAGCTTGATCAGAACGAGCGTTGGGCCTCAGTTAAAAATACTACGGGTATTGCTAAAGCTATTTTTGTGATGCCTAAAGGCGGTCAAGTTGGGGCTCTTTTGGGGGCGCAGTGGGCAACCGGTATTTTAATGACACGTAATGAACACCAATGGAGCGATCCGGTTTTTGTAAAAATGAACAGTGCCATGCTCGGTTTAGTGATTGGTGGGCAGTCATCTAAATCGATGGGCATTATTCTTGATTCGAATTTGGTAAATAATTTAGCAGATAGCTCTATATCCGTTAGTGGCACAGCCGATTTGACCATATTCAAAGGAGTAAGCGGTAAAGTCGTTGGTGGTACAGGCGGTATTTCAACCCTGATGATCGCTGAAAATAAAGGACTGTATTTTGGAGGTAGTATCGATACGTTCAATTTACGCCTAGCCCCAAAATTAAACCAAGCGTTATACGGCGAAGCGTTTCAAGCAGAAACCGTCCTTAACCAGTTTGGAGAATCGAATAATGCTGAAACAAATGAGATCAAACAACGTTTAGCCCGCATAGGCGAAGAAGCGGTATATGGTAAGCAAGGCTCGCAATAACTAGTAAAACTCGCTACCGTCATTAAAAATGACCTGTTCGCTTAGCTGTATTCGCAGCTAGCGCAGTTTTTTTAACTGTTATAAATGACGTCTAGAAAATAATCCAAATTTTTTAATCACTTTGATGCGAATGATGTTGTCCATTAGTCTTAACTATCTTTGTTATTTAAACGACGCCACATAAGAATCGAAATTAATAATGGCAGTTTTTTCAAAATATTTTTGTAGGGTTATTTGTTGAATACGGTCTAAGCGAAAATCACGATAGCTTTGACGTAAACAACACCAGCACCCTAAGGTCCATTTACCCCCCCAATAAAATAAACCGAGCGGATATACTTTACGCAAGGAGATGTTTTTATGTTGGTCACTGTAATCTAACAATAAAGCCGTTTGGCTTTTAATCGCGTTATGGATGCTTTGCCATTTCTGCCTATCTGCACTGCGATCAAATTCATTAGGCACATGAATGTTAGTTATTAAATTTTCGCTTAACCTGGTCGGCACGGCGGCTTCTATTTTTAAAGCTAATGATTTAGCGGATTGCGATAAGTCTTCACCAGTCCAACCTCTGACCATGCTCACACCCAGCATCAATGCCTCTAGTTCATGTTCAGTAAGATTTAAGGGAGGTAATTCAAAGTACTGATCAAGCTGATAACCTAGGCCTGTTGTGCCATAAATTGGAATGCCGGAGGCAGACAAATCATCAATATAGCGATAAACGCTGCGTACCGAGACTTCTAAATCATCTGCTATCGCCTGCGCGGTAATAGGTTGTCGATTACGAATAAGGTTAGTGAGTTGGAATAATCTTTCGGCTTTTCTCATAAGGCGTTTATAACATGACTATTGAAACGGAGATAATTATTTGATCATAAAATAAAGCACAGATCAGCATATTAACCTGTGCTTGCTATCATCTATTTTATTGTGTTTGTTTTAAGACAATATTACCGTGGAACATTTGCTCTTCACTCGCTTGCATTAATGAAAAATAGTTTAAGCAAATAGGTGATTGCATCGCTTTTTCCTGCGCGGTCATTGCATCTTCGGCTGTTTGCCAATGCACTACATCTATCCATTGTCCGTCTCCAACCTCGACTAGCTCGCGGCTAATAAAACCAGACCAACCTTGTAAAGTGGCCAACATTGCCTGGGCTGCTTCAATGAGTTGAATGGAGGTAACACCCACATTACTTTGAAAATGTACGACTTCCATGACTATATGACTTTCCATTATAAATCCTAATATTATTAAGTGAGAGGCTAGTATAATGAGGGCTTACTGACACCGTTCTGTCAGTATTGAAAAAATTTATGAAACTCGCTTAACTTTCCTTGCTGCACATCTTTCAAAAGCAATAGAGACTCGTATTTTATATTGTACTGTGAAGAAAAATGGCAGTAGAAAAAGGCAAGACAGTCATATTTTTACATCAACGCAGAAAAGCACCTTTAAAGGCTAGGAAATGCAAGGCCAGCAAGAAACATAGGACGACAATGTATTGAATTTTTTAAATTCAATACATTGCGATTTAAAAACTATTGGATGCCCTCAATACTATCTAAAAAATCAGATTTTAATTTTATTCCTTATAGTTTTACTCGGAATAAAATGTAGCAAAAATAAAAAAAGGAGTGCAGCGTAAATACAATAGGGTTCAAATCCAAACACCACTGCATTGCTCTCTACACAATTGTCAGTACAAGCAATTGATGTTGTTGAACCGCTTAAAAAATGACTGAAAAACGGGATTGTTAAAATAAAAAGCGGAATGGTTGTTTTTAAAATCCAGATTTGAAGTCGATTGGGCTTATCGTTTTGACTTAGTTTTTGCACACTTGAAATAATCAATAAAAACCATGGAACA
>JBALXF010000166.1:0-6510 GCA_036961085.1 Psychromonas sp. | reverse complement strand
GTTGCGATAGGCACTTATTAACTGTAATACTCTTACCTGTTTAGCGTCGTTGTGAACCGCGCCTTCAGGTGGGGTAAAACATTTAGGAGCCTTAGCAGCATGACGCATCTGATCACGAACTGCTGAATGAGGTTCTTCAGGTTGTTCGTTAACTTTAGGCAGGTCGTCAAATACTTTACGCCAATTTGCGTCGACAGATAAGGGATCTTCTAAGTAAGACTCATAAATACCTTCGATATATGTCGCGCTTCCTCCGGAAAAATGCGATGAAGCTAACCATGTTTCCATAACATTAGTTGCCATTAATATTCCTTACTCTCATTATTTATTAGTTATAAATCAGTATATTAAATTGCACGTTGTAATAACATAGATTTAATTTTACCTATTGCTTTGGTCGGGTTTAATCCTTTAGGACAAACACTGACACAATTCATAATGCTATGACAACGGAATACACTAAACGCATCATCTAAATTAGATAAACGTTCTTCCGTTGCAGTATCACGACTGTCAATAAGGAATCGATAAGCTGCAAGTAAGCCAGCTGGTCCGATAAACTTATCAGGGTTCCACCAGAAAGATGGACAAGATGTTGAACAACATGCACATAAGATACACTCGTACAAACCATCTAGATGTTCACGCTGTTCAGGAGATTGTTTATACTCACCTGCTGGAGGGTTACGATCATCAGTAATTAGATACGGTTTAATTTTTTCATACTGAGTATAAAACTGAGTCATATCAATAACTAAATCACGTACAACCGGTAAACCTGGTAATGGTCGTAATATTATTTTACCTGTAGACATTACATCTGACATAGGCGTAATGCAGGCTAAGCCATTTTTACCATTAATGTTTAAACCATCAGAGCCACATACGCCCTCACGACAAGAACGACGAAAAGATAAAGACGAGTCTTGCTCTTTTAATAAAATCAGCGCATCCAAAACCATTAAGTCTGAGCCTTCAGGGATATCTAAAGACATATCATGCATATAAGGCGCGTTATCTACATCAGGGTTATAACGATAAACAGAAAATGTAACATTCATAATAATTAACCTTCTTAGTAAACACGTGCGACAGGTGGGAAAGCGGCACGTAGAACAGGTGCCATATTGACATCACGTTTACACATACTTTCTGTTTCTGGTTGATAAATACTGTGACATAACCAGTTCTCATCATCACGATCAGGGAAATCAAAACGACTGTGCGCACCACGACTTTCAGTTCTAAAGTTTGCGGCAACTGCCGTACAGAATGCGGTTTCCATTAAGTTATCAAGCTCTAAACATTCAATACGATTGGTATTAAATTCGCTACTCTTATCGTCTAATTTTGCATTTTTCAAACGTTCACGCAGCACTTTTAATTCAGCAAGACCTTCTGCCATTGCATCACCCTCTCTAAATACAGAGAAGTTGTTTTGCATGCATTGTTGCAAGTCTTTTCTTATTTGATTTGGACATTCAGTACCATCACCACTTTCCCAACGATTGAAACGTGACATAGCAGCATCGATATTTTCCTGCGTAGGCGCTTTTGAGGTATTTTCTGCAGTCAGTACTTTACCTAGATGTTTACCAGCTGCTCGGCCAAATACGATTAAATCTAACAGTGAATTACCGCCTAAACGGTTAGCCCCATGAACAGATACACTCGCTATTTCACCTACCGCAAATAAGCCTTTAACTTCAACATCTTTACCGTTTTCATCTAGTTTTAACACTTGACCATTAACATTGGTTGGCACGCCGCCCATCTGATAATGACAAGTAGGAATAATTGGAATTGGCTCTTTAACCGGATCAACATGTGCAAAAGTACGTGCTAAATCCATTACCCCTGGTAAACGAGACTCCAGAACATCTTTACCTAAATGATCAAGCTTCAATTTAATGTGTGTGCCCCACGGCCCTTCACAACCACGGCCTTCACGAATTTCGATCATAATTGAACGAGCAACAACATCACGTCCCGCTAAGTCTTTGGCATTGGGAGCATAACGTTCCATAAAACGTTCGCCATCTTTATTAAGTAGATAACCACCTTCACCACGACAACCTTCAGTTACCAGTACACCAGCACCCGCTATACCAGTTGGATGGAACTGCCACATTTCCATGTCTTGAATTGGCACACCTGCACGTAATGCCATGCCGACACCGTCTCCGGTATTGATATGCGCATTAGTTGTTGAAGCGTAGATACGCCCCGCGCCACCAGTAGCCAACACCGTAGCTTGTGCTTTAAACATCACAACTTCACCAGTTTCGATGTTGATTGCCGTACAACCAACCACGTCTTGATCGTCATTCTTAACCAAATCTAGTGCAAACCACTCCGAAAATACGGTGGTTTTATTTTTAATATTTTGCTGATAAAGCGTATGTAGTAATGCATGACCCGTTCGGTCTGCTGCTGCGGCTGTTCGCGCTGCTTGCTCTCCGCCAAACTCTTTTGATTGGCCACCAAATGGTCGTTGATAAACACTACCATCTTCAAAACGAGAGAAAGGTAAACCCATATTCTCTAATTCACGAACCGCTTCAGGTCCGGTATTACACATATATTCAATCGCATCTTGATCTCCGATAAAGTCGGAGCCTTTAACTGTATCGTACATATGCCATTGCCAATCATCAGCATGGGCATTACCAAGAGCAACGGTAATACCACCTTGCGCAGACACTGTATGAGAACGCGTAGGGAAAACTTTACTAATTAACGCACAGCTTTTGCCTTCTTCTGAAATAGAAAGTGCTGCCCGCATTCCTGCACCACCGGCACCAATTACAATTGCATCAAATTCACGAATAGGTAAACTCACCTTAAACACCCCACAAAATTACGAAACCAGAAATAACATATATAAATGCAACTGATGTTAAAAGAAATTGTGAAACACCACGTAGCATTGTGTTTTTCACATAATCAGATAGTACTTGCCATAAACCAATCCATGCATGTATTAGCATCGCGATTAAAGCAAATAATGAAAAAACTTTGGTCAGCGTCAACGAAAAGAAATTCGTCCATGCTGCATATGAAACGTCATAAAAAGTAATAAAACCCACTAAATAAATAACGTAGGCCAGTAATATAACTGCACTTGCTCTTATTAATATATAGTCGTGAACGCCACTACGTCCGAATGTTGAAGCTAGATTTACCATACTAGAATCCCCGCTAAAATAGATAACACGGCAGTAATTGCAAAGCCAACTTTGGCACTCGCTTCTGCAGTCTCTAACTCTTCCCAATGGCCTAGATCTTGGATCATATGACGCACACCAAATACAGCGTGGTAAGCAAGTCCGGTTAATGCCCCCCAAATAACAATGCCCACTAAGAAATTATCAAGAAATGACATCACTTGATTAAAACTCGCCTCTGAGGACAATGAACTGTTTAAAAGTACAAGGAATATTGCTAACGCAATAAATACGATTATTC
The DNA here is from genome assembly GCA_036961085.1 of Psychromonas sp. Classification (GTDB taxonomy): domain Bacteria; phylum Pseudomonadota; class Gammaproteobacteria; order Enterobacterales; family Psychromonadaceae; genus Psychromonas. Next base: position 3,042 of record JBALXF010000166.1, on the reverse strand, counting down.
CAGAAACACGATGCAGAATTGAAGCATTCGCAGTTACTGGAAATTTGACCGTGGTTAGGTCTAAATTTTTAGGTCTTTCTTTACGCACAATAGGTCCTTTTGTTCAGCGAGGGTGGGAGTAGTGGTCAACATCACGTGTTAGTGCAATGTTAATTATATGTGAAATTATAATACGCTTATTTGCAAGCAGTGCAGGAATCAAAGGTAGATTTGTGACGAATACAACACATTTTTTTTAGCATGAAAGACTGACTGTTTTTATCAACTAATCAGTGAGTTATATCATTTTGATTTAATCTTATCTTCGTAAGAAGAAAACATCAAGCGACCTCTCATAGTTGGTATGTTGAAATTGACAAGTTAAATTTTAGCCTGTAAAAACATACACTGTTAATTTATGGAACTCTAATAACGTAATTATAAAATTCAATGGAGCATCAAATGTCTCAACAAAAAGCAATACTTCACTTACCTGGCCAGGAACCAATCGAACTACCGATCCTTAAAGGAACTGCAGGTAATGATGTGATTGATATTCGTACTTTAGGCAAGACCGGTTACTTCACTTATGACCCAGGTTTTCTTGCTACAGCTTCTTGCGAATCTGCGATTACTTATATCGATGGTGATAAAGGCATATTACTGCACCGTGGTTATGCTATTGATGAACTTGCTGAAAAATCTGATTATCTTGAAGTCTGCTATTTACTTTTAAATGGTTCGTTACCAGACAAGGAACAGTCTGACAAATTCCACTACGATGTTTTACATCATACTATGGTGCATGAGCAGTTAGGCAAACTATACTCAGGTTTCCGTCGTGATTCACACCCTATGGCAATTATGTGTGGTGTCGTAGGTGCTTTATCGGCTTTCTACCATGACTCTCTCGATATCACTAACGAAAGTCATCGTGAAATTGCCGCTTATCGCCTCATTTCAAAAATGCCAACGTTAGCAGCAATGAGCTATAAGTACGCGCATGGTCAACCTTTTGTTTACCCTGATAATAGTCTTTCTTATTCAGGTAATTTCTTAAAAATGATGTTTGCAGTACCTTGTGAAGAGTACAAGGTAAACCCAGTTCTTGAACGTGCGATGGATAAAATCTTAATCCTTCATGCTGATCATGAGCAAAATGCATCTACCTCAACGGTTCGTCTTGCGGGTTCTTCAGGTGCTAATCCATTTGCATGTATCGCTGCAGGTATTGCTTCTTTATGGGGCCCTGCTCATGGCGGCGCTAATGAAGCTTGTTTGAAAATGTTAGAAGAAATTGGACATGTCGATAACATCCCGGAGTTTATTAAACGTGCAAAAGATAAAGACGATCCATTCCGTTTAATGGGCTTTGGTCATCGTGTTTATAAAAGTCATGATCCACGTGCAACTGTCATGCGCAAAACATGTCATGAAGTATTAAACGATCTTAAGATTGATGATCCACTGCTTGATGTTGCTATGGAACTAGAGCGTATCGCCCTAGAAGACCCATACTTTGTTGAGAAAAAACTCTATCCAAATGTTGATTTTTATTCAGGTATCGTTCTTCGTGCGATGGGTATTCCAACGACTATGTTCACAGTTATGTTTGCAATCGCACGTACTGTTGGTTGGATATCGCATTGGAAAGAAATGTTAGATCAACCGGGTCAAAAAATTGGCCGTCCACGTCAGTTATATACTGGTGAGATTGATTTAAGTTTTGATAGTTCCGGCGATCGTTGTAACTAAACAACAAAAAATAGTCGTATTTATTTAAGCCAGTGTTTACACTGGCTTTTTTGTATGAAAAATTTGTGATAACTATGACTTTTTATCTGCCAGAGCTTAGCCCTGATAACCTCCATTTCCCCGATGTAAATAAAGCATTAGAAGAGCCGGACGGTTTACTCGCAGTGGGTGGAGATTTGACGCCAGAACGTGTTATCGCAGCTTATCGTCAAGGGATTTTTCCATGGTTTAGCGATGACCAACCCATTTTATGGTGGAGCCCTTCTGAGCGAGCAACTATTGCACCATCACAGTGTCACATCAGTAAAAGCATGCGCCGGCTGCTCAATAAAAAAAATTTTACAGTCACTATTAATCATGCATTTTCCGAAGTTATTGAAGCTTGCGCACAACCCCGTCAAACTCAAGCCGAAACTTGGATAACCAAATCAATGCAACAAGCCTATATCAAGTTACATCAAGAAAGTCATGCACACTCAGTCGAAGTTTGGTTTGACAATCAATTGGTTGGAGGACTTTACGGCGTTTGTGTAGGTGGCTTATTTTGTGGCGAGTCGATGTTTAGCTTGCGTAACAATGCCTCTAAGATTGCCTTTATCGCACTCTGTGAGCACTTCGACAAACACAATGGACAAAAAATTGATTGCCAAATGGTAACACCTCACCTGCAAAGCTTAGGTGTAGAGGGAAAACCTCGACAAGAATTTATCAATGAGTTAGCAATACTTAAAAAGGTACAGGTTGATCCCGCTTGTTGGCCAAAACAGCAAATAATAAAACAAAATAAATAATAAATTCATTCGCGATAAATTTGTGATGAATTTTCAACAATGTCAAATATGTCTGGAACATACTTGAATAGCTTTAGCTAGTTGCGTAGCAATGAAGTACATGGAAGTACTTCATTAATAGACTTAAATGGCAACGACTTGAGTAGTTACATTTTATTATTCAAATTTAAGCAACTGGTTGGCAGTTTTCAACTAGGTGACTTATTCCTCGTAATACGTCTTTACGTGCGATTAGGCCTATATATCTATTATCTTCGTCAACAACTGGATATATTTTTGGTTTAGTCAACAGCATCTGCTGCGCTAAATCAACAATACTCATATCTTGCGAAACAAAAAGCGGTGTATGTACCATCACATCTTCAACTAATGCTGCTAATTCACAATAATAGCTGGCTTCAATCATTTTAGCTAAACAGTCCTGTTCAGAAAGCCAGCCAATGACATGTTTTCTTTCATCAATTACCGGTCCACCGATTTCTTTACTATTGAGTAATTTGGTAACCGCATTTTGAAT
>JBALXF010000165.1:0-6546 GCA_036961085.1 Psychromonas sp. | reverse complement strand
ATGCTGACTTTAAACTTATGGTCATCAATGATGATACTTTCACCACGACCAGGCAGGTGACCCAGTTTATGAATGATCAAACCTGCAACGGTATCTTGCTCTTCAATATTAAAGGAAGTAGCAAAATAGTCATTAAAATCATCAACTGAAGTTAACGCACTCACTGCATAGGTTCTGCGACCTATTTTACGAATTTCAGCTTCTTCTTCATCATCAAATTCATCTTCAATTTCACCGACAATAACTTCTAGAATATCTTCGATAGTAACAAGACCTGAAACGCCGCCGTACTCATCAACAACAATTGCCATATGATAACGTTGACTTCGAAATTCTTTTAATAAGGTATCTAAGCGTTTACTTTCAGGGACAACCACGGCTGGTCGAAGAACATCCTTTATTTTAAAATCATTAGCTTGACTCGTGAATCCAAATTTAAGTAAATCTTTGGCAAGTAGAATTCCGACGATATGATCTTTATCTTCTGTAATAACGGGGAAACGAGAATGCGCAGATTCAATAATTTCAGCGAGAAATTCTTTTACACTTTGATGTAAACCTAGCGTGATCATTTGCGAGCGAGGGATCATAATATCCCTGACTCGTAATTGAGCTACGTCTAAAACGCCTTTGATCATCTCTTGGGTTTTTTGGTCAACAATTTGACGTTGCCTTGCACCACGGATAACTTTAAGCAACTCCTCTTGATTTTGAGGTTCACCTTGAAATAAGTTACCAATTTTATTTAGGAGTCCGGTTTTAGATGCATCATCTACTGTATTGGGGCCATCTTCTGACATTAATTTTATTTACTCTTTTTCACTTAAGTAAGGGTCTGCATAACCGAGTTCGATTAGCAGTTTAGTTTCAAGACCTTCCATTTCAAGCGCTTCTTGTTCATCTATGTGGTCATAACCGATTAGATGCAAGGTGCCGTGTATTAGCATGTGCGCCCAATGTTCATCTAAGGTTTTATTTTGTTGTGCCGCTTCATTTTCAACAACATTTTTACAGATTACCAGATCGCCAAGTAAAGGTAACGTGATCCCAGGGGGATTTTGAAAAGGAAACGACAGCACGTTAGTCGGTTTATCCATATTACGATATTGCTTATTTAACGCTTGGCTTTCATCTTGGTCAACAATTCGCACTGTTAGTTCAGCTTCTTCGCGTTTAATTTCTAATCCCGCAACAAGTGCCTTAGAAATCCATGTTTGCATATCTTGTTGTTCTGGAATTGCATCTTCATTGTCCGTTGCGATTTGTAAATCTACAAATAGTTGCATTACTTTATTTCCTGTTTAGCTGCTGCTAGTTCAGCTTTACGATCAAATGCTTCATAGGCTTTAACAATTCGAGAAACCACTGGATGACGTACAATATCGTCCGCCATGAAGAAACTGAAGCTAATATCTTCAATATCATCATCACCTAATACTTCAATCGCGTGGCGTAAACCTGATTTTTGATGACGCGGCAAATCTATTTGCGTGATATCACCAGTGATAACGGCTGTCGAATTAAATCCGATACGCGTTAAGAACATTTTCATTTGCTCTACAGTGGTATTTTGGCTTTCATCTAAAATAACGAAAGCATCATTTAAGGTACGACCACGCATATAAGCAAGTGGTGCAATCTCAATGATATTTTTTTCAATTAATTTTTCAACTTTTTCAAAACCAAGCATTTCAAATAGAGCGTCATAAAGCGGACGTAAATAAGGATCCACCTTTTGCGATAAATCACCAGGTAAAAAACCTAATTTTTCACCCGCTTCTACAGCTGGTCTTGTTAATAAGATTCGACGAATCTCTTGACGTTCTAATGCTTCAATTGCACAGGCAACGGCTAAGTATGTTTTACCAGTACCTGCTGGTCCAATACCAAAACTAATATCATTTCTTAAAATCTTACTCACATATTTAGCTTGGTTTTCACCGCGGGGCTTGATCACTCCACGTTTAGTTTTAATGCTTAGGCTTTGTATTGACTCATGTTCTTCTGTTTTTACTTCTAATAAACGATGGTTTGAGATTAAGTCCTGTAACGCTAAATGCACGTCCTCAGATAATAGGCTCGGTAACTTACCTTTTAAAGGAGCAGTTTCTATGTACAAATCTTTTAAAAGATCAGAACAAGCTTGTGCATAACGGTGCTCTCCAATAATTTGAAAGTTTTCATTTTTATAAACTATCTCAACACCTAGACGACGTTCAATCTGTTTGATGTTGTCATCAAATGCACCGCATAAGACAGCTAAACGTTGTGAATTAGCAGGAAGTAAATCAAGATAAACGGTAGTCAATTTTGTAGTCAAAGTGGTTGTGCCTTATGTAAGCTGAGTAATATCTGCAAGATCAAATTAAATCTAATAAAGATATAAGTCAATGAAGTTATTGATTTTACGTATTATCTATCTATTCATTAACAATATTTAAAGTTGATTTGAAGGTCATTAGAAAGATAAAAAGCAAGGTTTTTGACCTTGCTTTTTATTATATAGTTACTTAAAAATGCTGACTTTGCATTTCGAAGTATCATAGGTATAACCCTAAACAATCAACGTTTTAAGCTGGAGTAAAAGTTGAAACACCAAGATTTTTTTCGTGTTTATTAACGATATCACTTGGGCGAATTGATTCACGTAGATTCATATCACCTTCGCTACGGATAAATTTACCACGAATAGAATTGGTATGTACTTCAGTGATTTCAACATCAACAAAACCACCAATAGAGCGGTGATCTCCTTCAAAGTTTACAATACGGTTATTCTCAGTACGTCCGCATAATTCCATGATATTTTTACGAGAAGGGCCTTCAACTAAAATTCGTTGCACTGTGCCTACCATTTGGCGACCAATACGTTGAGATTGTTGATGAATTCTATCTTGTAAAATAGCTAAACGCTGTTTCTTAGTTTCTAGTGTAACATCATCAGGCATATCCGCTGCAGGTGTGCCTGGGCGTTGGCTGTAGATGAAGCTGTAGCTAGTATCAAAATCGATAAATTTGATTAGATCCATTGTTTGTTCAAAGTCACTATCAGTTTCATTCGGGAAGCCGACAATAAAATCAGAACTGATTGTTAACGTTGGACGAACTGCTTTTAAACGTGCAATTTTAGATTTGTAATCGGCTACTGTATGGCCACGTTTCATCGCAGTTAAAATGCGATCTGATCCGGCTTGTACTGGCAAATGCAAGAAATCTACAAGCTCTGGCGTGTCTTCGTATACGGCAATGATTTCATCGGTAAAATCGATTGGATTACTGGTGGTGTAACGTAAACGGTCGATACCATCAATAGAAGCAACGTAGCGTAATAACTCAGAGAAGCTACAAGTGTCGCCATCAAAAGTTGCGCCAATGTATGAGTTTACGTTTTGGCCTAGTAAGTTGATTTCACGTACGCCTTGTTCAGCTAACTGCGCAACTTCTAATAAAACATCATCTAAAGGACGGCTAACTTCTTCTCCGCGAGTGTATGGAACTACGCAGAAAGTACAATACTTTGAACAACCTTCCATAATCGAAACAAATGCAGTCGCACCGTCAGCTTTTGGCTCAGGTAACGAATCAAATTTTTCAATTTCAGGGAAGCTAACATCGACAACTGTGCCCTTATTTTCCTGTACCTGTTTAATCATTGCAGGCAAACGGTGTAATGTTTGTGGGCCAAATACGATATCAACAAAAGGAGCACGACGGCGAATTGCTTTACCTTCTTGTGAAGCTACACAACCACCAACACCAATCACTAAGTTTGGTTTATGATCTTTTAATTTTTTCCAACGGCCTAACTGGTGGAATACTTTTTCTTGAGCTTTCTCACGAATAGAACAAGTATTTAATAGAACAACGTCAGCATCTTCGGCATTATCAACTGAGATATATCCATTTGTTGAATTTAATAGATCGGCCATCTTAGATGAATCGTACTCATTCATCTGGCAACCCCAAGTTTTAACGTGTAGTTTCATGCTCATAATCTGCTTACTCTTGCTGTGTTCTATAAAAAGAGGTCGCATTTTACGCACTTCAAGTCAATCTTGCTACTGTTTGTTTCATCTGTTATCCGCTCGCTTATAAAAGCAACAAAACGCTTATAAATAACAAGGAAAATAACAAGTTGAAATTCTTCATTTTTTTCTATAATTAATGTAAATTTAAGTACAATATAGTGAGAAAATTCTATCAAAATGAGCGGGTAATAATAATGCAAAATAGAGAAGTGATCATAATTGGCGGCGGAATGGTAGGAGCATTAACTGCACTATTGCTAGCTAAACAGGGCGATTCAGTGCATTTAGTTGAAAAAACGCCAGCTAACACTCCTCTAGAAAATGCACCGTTTGATTTACGTGTGTCAGCTTTCAGCGCTCAAAGTAAAAAGTTACTTGAACTCGCTGATGTTTGGCATTTGATCCCAGAAAATCGTCTTTGTGCTTATCAAGGTTTACAAACTTGGGAAAAAGGCAGTCAGAAGTTACGCTTTAGTAGTAAAGATATTGGCCTAGATGCGCTTGGTTATATTATCGAAAATAATTGGGTTCAAGCTGTTTTGTGGCAAGCATTAAAAGACTATGACAATGTTACTTTTCATGAAAATACTGCAATCCGCAGCATTGACGAGAATACCCGTAGAGTTGCTATAACCTTAGATAATAATGAGCAAATAGCGGGGGATCTGTTGATTGCCTGTGATGGTGCAAATTCTTCTGTCCGTCAGCTTTTAAATATAGGGATCACAGCTTGGGATTATCGCCAGCAATGTATGCTCATTAATATTAAAACTGATACCTCTCAGCAAAATGTAACATGGCAAGAATTTCGTGAAACCGGGCCTTGTGCTTTTTTACCTTTGGCTGGTAATAATGCGAGTTTAGTTTGGTATCACAGCCCACAAAAGATTGCGCAATTAAAATCTCTTACTAATAAACAACTGAAAGCAACTATTTTGGCGCAATTCCCGCATCTCGATTTTGACTTTGAAGTTTGTGATAAAGCGTCTTTTCCGCTGACTCGACGTCATGCGCAAAGTTATTACAAGGGCTCATGTGTTTTATTAGGTGATGCTGCACACACCATTAATCCATTAGCAGGACAGGGAGTGAACCTTGGTTTTAAAGATGTGCAATGTTTAGTTGATTTATTACAACATAGCTCAGATTTAACTATGAGTACTTTATTGAAGCGTTATCAATGGCAACGTCAGCCTGCCAATTTATTAATGCAAAGCGCAATGGATGTGTTTTACAAAAGCAGTAAAAGCCAGCTTGCCATGGTGCGTTTATTACGTCGAGGGGTGTTAGGTTTAGCTGAAAATAGTGGCGGGCTTAAAAATAAAGTAATGAAATATGCAATGGGGTTGTAGTTCTACTAAGGCCTTTAATAATAGAAGAAGGTGATTAACCTTCTTCTATTCGCTAAGTCTTAATCATTCATCTTAGTTATTTAATTGACGTTAAATCACTAGGCTAAAAGTTCTAAGCTAAACTTTAATAGACCTAAAAAGAGGTACGTCGGTAGTCCCTGTATTGAGGTATCCAGAAGTTTTCTGATAAGCGACGTTGCATGGTTTCTTCCGATATAGGCGGTGCTAAGCCATCCTCAATTGCCTGTTGCGCGACAGCATAAGCGATGGATTTACTAATTGGCTTAATTTCACTTAATGCAGGTAGTAGTGCGCCATTCGCCTTTTCATATTGCATTGAAGCATCTGCGAGAGATTGACTGGCCGCCATTAGCATATTATCACTAATCGAAGTTGCTCGAGCCGCTAGTACGCCTAAACCAATACCCGGGAAAATATAACTATTATTACATTGTGATACTTCAAAACGCTGACCATTATATGAGACAGCGGCAAATGGACTACCTGTTGCCACAATCGCTTTACCATGACTCCAGTTGATAATATCTTGCGGTGTTGCTTCCACTCGAGAGGTCGGGTTAGACAAGGGTAAAACAATAGGTTGTGCCGTATTTGCACATAAGTCTGCAACTACTTCTTCAGTAAACAGATCTGGCTGTCCACTGACGCCTATTAATACTGTTATTTTAGCTTCACGTACAACTTGCTCTAGACCCAATGAATGGCTTCTATCCCAGCCATCCAAGTCAACTGATTTCTGTGCTAACGGCTGTTGGAAAGATTGTAAATTTGGCATCTCATCAGTTAGCAAACCATAACGATCAACCATAAACACTTGAGATAGTGCTTGTTGCTCTGATAAACCTTCACGCTGCATTTGTCTCACTATATGCTGAGCAATACCACAACCTGCTGAACCGGCACCTAAAAAAGCAACACGTTGATCGCTTAATTTTTCATTTTTATTCTGACAAGCTGCAATCAAGGTACCGACAGAAACCGCAGCTGTTCCTTGAATATCATCATTAAAACAACAAAGTTCATCACGATATTTAGTCAATAGCGGTGTTGCATTGGTTTGAGCAAAATCTTCAAATTGTAACAACACTTCTGGCCAACGACGCCTAACGGCTTGAATGAACAGGTCTACAAATTCATTATATTGC